>NZ_JBFBJY010000070.1:0-46037 GCF_040702125.1 Kitasatospora sp. NPDC085895
GACCAGCGAGCATCACACCGCAGGACGAATCATCAGGAACCGGACAGCCCAGCCGAACCCCTCATGCCGGCGCGCGCGCGTGAACGATCGAGGCTGGTGACCCGCTGAGACCGGCCCGTTCCGGGCCGGTCGCCACACCAGGGAAAGGCCAGGTGTCGAAGGTCAGGAGAAAACAGCCTCCCGTGATCACGGCACCCAGGTCCCGGCACGTAAACGGGGCGGCGCATCCGATCACGGTGATGACTGGGCGTCGTGGCCTTTCCCGCCGGCCCGATCGGACCCGCGGATTCACTCCACTCACACCGGGCCCACCCGCAATACCCGGCTGGAGCTGGGATCCGTACGAAGAGAGTTTTCTGACCAAGGTTCTGGTGCTCCAAGACTTCGCTGTCGAGACGGGGCGGGCCATTGGCAGCATCAAACAGCGGGAGACGTGGGGCGGGCACAAGATCGGCATCTGGATCAACTCCTTCCGGACCCGACGCGACACCTACGACGCAGAGCGCCAGGCCGTCCTGGAGGATCTGCCGGGCTGGGCATGGACGCCCCAAGACGATGCTTGGAACGCCACCTTGGCGGAACTGGGCCACTGGGTCACAGAACACGGTCGGATGCCACGCCCAACTGCCGCTGATGAAACTGAGCAGCGGCTCGGCGTGTGGAAGCGGAACAACAAGAACAGGCGTCAGGGCCGCGCTGACGACCAGACCACTCGGCTTCGGACGCTGCTGGCTGAGCACGGCGAGCTCATGCCCTGATACCGACCGACTGCAACCAGCGCGCCGCCGCGATAGCGGTGAACGGTGGTGCCATTCGGGAGCGGGCTGGGTGGTCGGCCCCATAAGCGCGCGCCGCGCGAGCTGATGGCCGGACCCGGCCGCTTCTGGGACGCGGAGCCGCGCTGGCGCTGGGTGCACCTGCCCCCCTCTCGGGCTGGGGGCCATGGGCTCCCTTCCACGGTAATGGAGATCATGTCCATCGGCCCGGCGGCTGAGGGCAACCGTCAGCGGGGATGTGTGGCGGTCGTTCAGTGAGGGTTGGTGCCGTAGCGGCGCTGGAAGCGTTCGACGCGGCCAGCGGTGTCCAGGAGGCGGGTCTTGCCGGTGTAGGGGTGGCTGGCGGAGGAGATCTCGACGTCGATGACGGGGCAGGTGTTGCCGTCCTCCCACTCGATGGTGGCGGTGCTGGTGAGGGTCGAGCGGGTGAGGAAAACGAGGCCTACGGAGTTGTCGCGGAAGACGACGGGGCGGTACTCGGGGTGGATTCCGGGCTTCATCGGGAGATTCCCTTCGGTGCGGGTCAGCGCTCTTCGCGGAAGTCGATGTGCCGCTTGGCGACGGGGTCGTACTTGCGCAGGACGAGGCGATCGGGGTCGTTGCGGCGGTTCTTGCGGGTGACGTAGGTGTAGCCGGTGCCGGCGGTGGACCGGAGCTTGATGATCGGGCGCAGATCGTTGCGGGCCATGGGTGTCCTCCAGGCGGGTGCTGCCGTTGGCGCCCCACTATAGCGAAATGAAATCCGTTTTCATCTAGGCTAGTGTGAGCCGCGCTCGTCGGGTCGTCGCGCCGGTCCCGGGAGCGTGGCCGCTTGTCCGCCCACACGATCCGCAATGGAGCTGTTCCATGTCCGCTCACTGCCAACTGACCGGTCGCAAACCGGGATTCGGCAACGCGATCTCGCACTCGCACCGCCGCACCAGCCGCCGCTTCAACCCCAACATTCAGCACAAGCGCTACTGGCTGCCCAGCGAGGGCCGCTACGTGCGCCTCACCCTCAGCGCCAAGGGCCTGAAGACCGTCGACGTCATCGGGATCGAGGCCGCCGTCGCCCGGATCCGCGCCCGCGGGGAGAAGGTCTGATGGCCAAGGAGAGCAAGATTGCCAAGAACGAGCAGCGCCGCCGGATCGTGGCCCGGTATGCCGAGCGCCGCGCCGAGCTGAAGCGCGTCATCGCGCACCCGTCCAGCACGCCCGACGAGCGGGCCGCCGCCCAGCGCGAGCTCGCCCGCCAGCCCCGGGACGCCAGCGCCACCCGCCTCCGCAACCGCGACAACGTGGACGGGCGCCCGCGCGGCTACCAGCGAGCCTTCGGGCACTCCCGAATCAACCTGCGAACCATGGCCCACGCCGGACAGCTTCCCGGCGTACGCAAGGCGAGCTGGTGAGCCCGGTGCCCGAACACGTCAGGCTCCCGGTCGTCGTGGTCGCAGGCCTGCACCGCGCCGAACGCCGGCGAGCCGTCCAGGAGTTGCTGGACGGCAGCGTTAACGGCGTGGTCCTGCACCACGACCTTCGGGACTCCTCGCGCGGCACCGTCCACCGCGAACTACGGGACGCCAGCGGCGTGTTCGACACCGCCGAGCTGCCGCTGACGAACGCCTGCGCCTGCTGCGTCCTGCGCGAGGACCTGTTGCCCGAGCTGGTCGGAATCGCCGAGGCCGGGCAGCACGGGCTGGCGATCGTCGAGTTGTGGGGCGGCAGTGACCCGCACCCGGCGGTCGAGGTCATGGCGGGCGGTGAGGTGGACGGCCGGCCGATGGAGGAGTTCATCGAGCTCGCGGGTGTGGTGGTGGCCGTCGACCCGGGCCGGCTGCTCGGAGAACTGTCCGTCTCCGACGACCTGGTCGAGCACGGCGAGCACACCTCCCCGGAGGACACTCGCACCCGCGCCGAGGCGCTGGCCCACCAGATCGAGTACGCCACCACCATCGCCGTCGCGCGCGGCGGCGCGGCGGGCCTGGCGATGCTGCGCCAGCTGCACCCGACCGCCCGGCGGGTGCTGTTGGGCACCGGTGAGCTGCTGCGTGCTGCGCTCGGCGGGTTCGATGTGGCCGCCGCCCGCGACCGGGTGAACCCGGCCATCGCGCTGCTGCCGCAGGAGGCGGACGAGACGGGCGTGGCCACCTTGGTGTGGGAGCGCCGTCGTCCGCTGCACCCAGGTCGGCTCTACGAGGCGCTCGAGCTGCTGGTTCCGGCCGCCCAGCGCAGCCGGGGCCGATTCTGGCTGGCCAACCGGCCGGAGCTGATGCTGGCGTGGGACGCCGCCGGTGCCAACCTCGCCGTCGAGGAGTGCGGCCCGTGGCCCGCTTCGCTGCCGGACGCCGCCTGGGAGCAGTACCCGCCCGCGCGGCGGGCGGCCGCCGCGCTCGACTGGGATCCGGCCCACGGCGACCGCGTCCAGCAACTCGTCTTCATTGCCGAGGGCTTGGACGTCGATGGGATCACCGGCCTACTCGACTCCTGCCTCCTCACCGACGCCGAACTGATGGCGGGGGAGCCCGGTTGGAAGGCCCTGCCCGACGCCTTCGAGGACCTGCTCGAACCCGTCTGCTGACAGAGAGAGACCGCGATGGCCAAGCGCCCCGCCGGCGGACGACCCGCCAAGCCCCGCCCGAATCCCCTGGTCGAGGGCGGCATCACCTACATCGACTACAAGGACACCAATCTGCTGCGGAAGTTCATCTCCGACTGCGGCAAGATCCGCAGCCGTCGGGTCACCCGGCTGACCGCCCAGCAGCAGCGCGCGATGGCACGGGCGATCAAGAACGCCCGCGAGATGGCTCTGCTGCCCTACGTCTCGACCGCCCGTTAGGAGCCCGACATGGCCGTACCCAAGCGGAAGACGTCCCGCAGCAACACCCGGCACCGCCGTGCGCAGTGGAAGGCGAGCACACCTCAGCTGGCGCCGATCACCGTCGATGGGCGCCAGCACCTGGTGCCACGCCACCTGGTCCGCGCGTACGAACGCGGGCTGCTCACACCATGAACGCGGGGGCCGCAGCGCATGCGCTACGGCCCCCTGACGCTTGTACGGTCAGGACACGTTGAGCGTGGCGTCGTCGATCACGAAGCTGCTCTGGAGCGAGGAGTCCTCGGTGCCGGTGAAGGTCAGGGTGACCGTCTGGCCGGCGAAGGAGGACAGGTCGTAGCTGCGCAGCGTGTAGCCGGCGGCCGCGTTGAGGTTGCTGAACGTGCCGAGCGTGGTGGAGCCCGCCTTGACGGTCAGCTTGTCGTAGGCGGTGGATGTGGTGGTCTCGGCGGTGTCGATGTGTAGGTAGAAGCGGAGCGAGGCCTGGCAGCCGGTCGGGATGGTCACCGACTGGGCGAGCGTGTCGGTGTGGGTGGAGCCGTAGCCGTCCAGCCACGCCTTCCAGCTGCCGGAGTGGGCGGCCTCGCTGCTGGAGTTGTCGATCACGCCGGAGGTGGCGGACCACGGGGTGGCGCTGCCGGTCTCGAAGCCGGGGTTGCCGAGCAGTTGGGCCGCGGTGCAGCCGCTGGTGCCGGTGACCGTCCAGGTGAAGGAGGTGGAGCCGGCGGCGCCGGTGGTGTCGGTGGCGGTCGCCGTGACGTTGTAGCTGCCCGCGGTGCTGGCGGTGCCGGTGATCAGGCCGGTGGAAGAGCTGATGGACAGGCCGGTGGGCAGTCCGCTGGCGGAGTAGGTGAGGGTCTGGCCGGAGGCGGAGTCGGTGGCGTGGATCTGCAGGCTGACGGCGGAGCCCTGGGCGGTGGACTGGCTGCCCGGGTTGGTGACCGTCACGGTGTTGCCGCCGGTGCTGCCGCCCGTGAAGGCGGCGGTGCCGTTGGGGGTGCCGAGGCCGGTCGGGCCGTCGTAGCCGCTGCCCGCGGTGCACAGGTAGGACGGGGAGCAGCTGCCGTTGGCGCCGGTGGTGACGTCGTACAGGGACGAGGTGTGGGAGTAGGGGTAGGAGGCCGGGGTGGTGCCGGTGGCGGGGGTGCCGGCGAGGGCGTAGACGGCGGCGATGATCGGGGCGGAGGCGCTGGTGCCGCCGTAGACGTTCCATCCGGAGCCGCCGTAGGTCTGGTAGACGGCGACGCCGGTGGCCGGGTCGGCGACGGCGGAGACGTCGGCGACGGTGCGCTTGGCGCAGCCGGTGTCCTTCTGCCAGGTGGGCTTGGCGTCGTAGGCGGAGCAGCCGGAGCCGGCACCGTTGCCGCCGTTGGCGGTGCCCCAGACCTTCTCGCTCCAGCCGCGCGTGGTGGAGGCGCGGCTGAGGCTGGTGCCGCCGACGGCCGTCACGTACTTGGAGGCGGCCGGGTACTCGACGCCGTAGCCGGAATCGCCGGAGGAGACGGTGATGGCGACGCCCGGGTGGTTGAAGTAGGCGCTGTCGGAGGTCGGGTCGGTCGAGTCCTCGGAGCCGCCGTAGCTGTTCGAGACGTATTTGGCGCCGAGCGCGACGGCGGTGTTCACCGCGGTGCCCAGGTTCTCCATCGTCGGACTGTCGGCCTCGACCAGCAGGATGTGGCAGTTGGGACAGACGGCGCTGACCATGTCGACGTCGAGCGAGATCTCGCCGGCCCAGCCGCTGTCGGCGGTGGGGTAGCTGGTGCCGCCGCGCTGGTCGACCTTCTTGAAGCAGCCGTTGGCCGTGGTGCAGGCCGGCAGGCCGTACTGGGAGCGGTAGGCCGCCAGGTCCGACTCGGCCTTGGGATCGTCGTACGCATCCACGATCGCGACGGTCGCCCCCGAGCCCGCTGAGGCCGGCAGGTTGTAGGCGGAGGCCAGATCGCTCGGGCCGTAGCCGGAGGGCAGGATGTTCGGGGCGAGGCTGTGCTGCTGGACGATGTCGGTGCGGGCCAGGGCCAGGCAGGCCATCTCGCCGGGGTGGCTCGGCGCCGCGCACAGGCGCTTGGTGGTGACGCCGGTGGCCGGGCCGTCGGTCTGCGCGCCGGCGTCGGGTGCGGCGACGGCGAGCAGACCGGTGGCTGCCATGGCCAAGGCGGGCAGGACCGCGAGAAGTCTGCGCGGCCGAGGCAGGCCGCCGAAGAGGTGGAAGCGCAAGAGTCGACCCTCCGTGGGGGTGAGGGCGCGGCCGGTCCCGGCAGGGGTGTATCGCCGGTACGGGCGCGTGCCCGTGCTGACGGATCTCGGCATGTGCTGGCCGGCCTCGGCTGATGGCCGCGGGCCGGACGTGCTCGCGCTGTACGGAAGTCGGGGATCTCCCATGGAATGTCAGGCGCATGACATGAGCGGGCATGCATCGGACGGTGCGCCGCGTACGGCCCAGCCGTTGGGCGCGGCCTCGAGATTACGGTCGGGCCGTCGGGGACCTCAAGGCGGAGCTCGCAGCCTTTACCCTCCCTTGTTCATCAATTTCCCGACGGTATAGGGAGGTTGAGCGCGAGCGCTGTGGCGGCTACGGGACGCGCGCGGCGAAGAGCTGATGCCCGAGCAGCGCCATGGGATGGTCCTGATCGGGCAGCGTCAGGACGGCGCCCACCCCGGCGCTAGCCAGCGCTTCGCGCCAGCGGTCGCGGGACGGCAGGGCACCACCTCCCGGATCGAGCCGAGCGTCCCCGGCGGCGTGCGGCAGGAGAGCGCGGGAGATCAGGAACTCGGTGTGCTCGTGGGTCGGTTCGTCGAGCAGCAGCCAGCCGCCGGGAGCAAGGAGCCCGACGAGTCGGCGCGCGGCGGCGTCCGGATCGGCGGACGCGGCCAGCACCTCCGCCCCGATCACCACATCGAAGGAGCGCGGCCGGAAGCCCGGCCCGCTCGGGCCGGCATGTGCGAGCCGGATCCGCGCGAACCTGCCGAGCCGGGCCCGTGCCGCGTCGAGGAGGAGTTCGGACCCCTCGGCGCAGACGTAGTCGACGGCGGGGCCGGGCCTGCGCATGGCCGCCAGAGCCTCGGCGATCACCTCCGTCCGCACACCGGTTCCGGCTCCGAGCTCCAGCACGCGCAGCGGTCCGAAGCCCGGATGGGCGACCGCGATCTCCTGCATCGCCGTGGCGAGAGCCGTGGTGAGGTAACGGCCGGTCGCCGTTCTGCGGTCGATCGCGTCGGCGATCCGCATGCTCCCCCTGGGGAAGAGCAGGGTGGTGGCCTGCTGCTTGCCGGCCAGCAGTGCGGGCAACTGCTCGGCACTGCGGCGCAGGTAGTCGATGACGGTGGCCGAGCCGAGGTGCCCGGTCCAGGACTCGGCCGTCAGTTTCCAGTCCTGGACGACGTCCGCCGTGGTCACGGTGGGCCCGGCGTGGAAGGTGTCACCGTGACGGGCTATCAGGTCATTCTCGGCCAGCGCCTCGAGCCATCGTTCGGCAAGGCGGCGGTGCTCCTGGGCCACTCCGGCCGCGGCGAGGACCTCCGCGACCGTGTGGCCGCGTGCCGGGTCGTTCAGGACGCCGCCGCTTCGCAGGGCGACCAACATCGATGACAAGACCGCACTGCGGAGGCGGTGGGTGAACATGCGGGCCTGTTCGCCGGTGACGCCGATGACCTGTTTCCAGGACGCCGCCGCGGCGGCGTCGATCACCTCGCGCAGGGCACGGTCGGCGGCTTCGGCGCTGCTGCTCGGTTCGCGGACGTGGGCGACGACAGCGCCAAGTGCCTCCACGGCGGCATACACGTCCTGCTGCCGAGGTTCGGGTCCGATGTGGAGTACGCGGCGCAGCTCGCCGAGCCCGGGCACGGGGCGGCGGATGAGTTCCCAGAGCAGCCGGGACGGCAGGCTCAGGCGGGTCGTCCGGGAGCCGGCGAGGTCGGCGAGGATGTCGGCGGGCTGCTGCCCGGGGTCGGGGCACACGACCGTCCCGCCCGTGAGCAGGGTGGCGAGTGCCAGTTCGACGGCGAGGCCGGACACCGGGCACAGCACGGTGTGCCGGATCGGTGGCGGGCCGAGGACGTCCGCTCAGTACCGCAGCCGCTGCTCGAACGGGTCGTTCTCCCGCGCCGGGAAGTCCTGCTGTCGCGCGATCTGCTCGGCCATTGCCGCGGCCAGGCCGCCTGGTGGGACGTTGCCCGTCAGCAGCTCGGCGGCGGTGATCGTTCGGCCGCCGGCGAGCAGCGCGGGCCGGCCGTCGGCGTCACGGAGGACTCGCAGGAGGGGAGAGCTGGAAGCCACGGTGGTCACTCCGGGGTCGGCGGAGCGGCGGGCCAACTGAACCATGAAACCGACGGGGTGACAATGGTTTTCATGTCTAGTGGGTGGAGGGGCGTCACGGAGTCGGGGAGATCGTGTCCCGGTACGGGTTGCGCGGGGCCGGGATTGCGGTCAGAGCGGTGGCGTCCAGCGCGGGTACGGGGCGGCCGGGGGAGGGGCGCCAGATGCCGGTGACGGTCACCCAGGTGTCGGCGGTCGGCGCGGGAATGCCGTGGACCTCCACCTTCACGACCCGGGCGTCGGCGGCGCAGCAGCTGATGACCACGCGGCTGAGCTGCCAGCTTCCGTTCGTTCCTGGGGCGGCGAAGCCGGTGAGCCGGACGGTGCGGCCGGCGAGGGTCCCGGTCTCGTCCCAGGTCGCGCGGGAGGTGAAGTCGCTCAGGGTGAGGTCGACCACCGTGCGGTCGGGGAGCGGAGAGAAGTGGAGGCGTCTGGCGATCGTGCCGGAGCCGTCGTGGGCGACGGTGTACGAGCCGAGCGCCGGCGGGGCGAAGAGCAGCAGTATGGCGGCGGGCGGCGTGAGCAGCCAGGCGGAACGCGGATGGTGGTGCTCCTTCCCGGATCGGACTGCGGCAGCCACCGCCGAGATGAGGGCGAGCAGTACCAGCGGGCGCCGGAGGCGATCAGCAGGGGCCGCAGCCCCTCCTTGACGTACCGCAGGTAGAGGTCGCTCGCCAGGCTCACCCGCAGGAGGGCACCGCCGGTGAGCAGGAGCAGCAGGGTGGGTCCGTACCGTCTCACAGCAGCCACGCCCCGACCAGCGTGCTGCACAGGACCGCCACCGCCAGGGTCGCCGCCGAGAAGCGGACGGCGAAGGCGCGCCCGAAGGTTCCCGACTGAAGGACGATCAGTTTGAGGTCGACCATCGGGCCGACGACCATGAAGGTCAGGTGCGCGACGGGGGAGAAGCCGGAGAGCGAGGAGGCCACGAAGGCGTCGGCCTCCGAGCAGATGGAGAGCACCACAGCGAGCACGGCCAGCACCACCACCGACAGCCACGGCGAGCCGGTGAAGGTCTCCAGCAGCGGTGGGGGCACCGCGATGTTGAAGGTCGCCGCTGCCGCGGCGCCCAGGGCCAGGAAGCCGCCGGCGTGCAGGAAGTCGTGCTGCAGTCCCCGCCAGAAGGCCTCCAGCCGGCAGCCGCCGACGGGGTGGTCCGGTGCGGGCTTGGGCCGCAGCCACTCGGGTCGGCCGAGTCTCAGCCACAGCCAGCCCATGGCGACGGAGGTGGCGAGGGAGGCGGTGAACCGGGCGAGCACCATCTCGGGGCGCCCCGGGAAGGCGATCGAGGTCGCCACCAGGACGACCGGGTTGATCGCGGGTGCCGAGAGCAGGAACGCCAGTGCTGCCGCCGGTGCCACCCCGCGCCGCATCAGACTGCCCGCCACCGGGACCGACGCGCACTCGCAGCCGGGCAGCACCGCGCCGGCGACGCCCGCGACCGGTACCGCGAGCGCGGGGTTGCGGGGCAGCAGGCGTTCGAGCAGCCGGTCAGGGACGAAGGCGCCGATCGCCGCCGACACCACGGTGCCGAGCAGCAGGAACGGTAGTCCCTGGATCACCACGGCGGCGAGCACGGTCCGCCAGGCCTGGAAGGCCGGGTCCTCCACCCAGTCCAGCAGGCCGGGAGCGGCAACGAGGACGGTGGTCGCGAGGAGGAGCAGTGTGAAGCTGCCGAGCGCGAGAAGGACGAGTGCCCGCAGCAGACGCCACGCCAGCTCGGCCGGTCCGGCCCGATGGTGCGCGTCCTCGTTGAACTCCCTGTTCATGGGTACCGGAGCCTAGCGCGCGCCGGGGCAAGATTTGGCAATGATTTTCATATCTTTCTAAACATGGTAGAGATGAAAACCGTTTCCAACTAGTGTGTGGTGCGTCGCCCACAGGACAGTCCCATCTGCGAGGAGTACCTCCGCCATGCGTTCCACCGTGCCCGCACGCATCGTCAGACTCGTCGCCGTCGCCGTTGCGGCGCTCGCCACCGCGACGGCCTGCTCGACCGCACCCGCCAGGACCGCCTCGTCGTCCGACGCGAGCGGTGTCGCCGGCTCCGGCTCCGGAAAGGTCGTCCGGGTCGCCGCGGCGGAGAGCTTCTGGGGCTCCATCGCGGCCCAACTCGGCGGCGAGCACGCCAAGGTGTCGAACATCATCAGCAGCCCGGACGCCGACCCGCACGACTACGAGCCGACCGCCGCCGACGGTCGCACCGTCGCCGGCGCCCAGTACGTCATCACCAACGGCATCGGATACGACGCCTGGTCCGACAAGCTCATAGCCGCCGACGCCGCCCCCGGCCGCACCGCCCTCAAGATCGGCGACCTGGTCGGCGTCAAGGAGGGCGGCAACCCCCACCAGTGGTACTCCCCGGCCGGCGTCCACAAGGTCGTCGACCAGATCACCGCCGACTACAAGAAGCTCGACCCCGCCGACGCCGCCTACTTCGACCAGCAGAAGACCACCTTTCTGAGCAAGACCCTCGCCCCGTACGACCAGCTGATATCCCAGATCAAGAGCACGTACGCCGGCACGCCGATCGGCGCCTCCGAGTCCATCGTCTCCCCGCTCGCCGAGGGCCTCGGTCTCAAGCTCATCACCCCCGAGGGGCTCCTCGACGCGGTCAGCGAGGGCGCCGACCCGACCGCCGCCGACAAGGCGAGTGCCGACGAGCAGATCACGTCCAAGCAGATCAAGATCTACGTCTACAACAGCCAGAACGACACCCCGGACATCAAGGCCCAGGTCGAGGCCGCCAAGGCCCAGGGCATCCCGGTCGCCACCATCACCGAGACCCCGACCCCGGCGAACGCGAGCTTCCAGGACTGGCAGATCGCCGAACTCCGGCGCATCGCCGCCGCATTGAAGCAGGCTACCGGCAAGTGACCGCCGCGCCGATCGAGCACGCCATGGCCACCGCACCGGCACCCGCCCCCATTCCGGTCCTCGAACTGCGCGGCGCGGCCGTGCGGGTGGGCGGCCGCACGCTCTGGTCGGACGTCGACCTCACCGTCCAGGCCGGGGAGTTCACCGCCGTCCTCGGCCCCAACGGGGTCGGAAAGTCCACCCTCGTCAAGACCCTGCTCGGCTCGGTGCCCGCCGCCGCGGGCGAGATCCGCGTCCCGAACCACACCCGCATCGGCTACCTCCCACAGCGCCGCAGCTTCGACGCGGGCGTGCGCGTCCGGGGCATCGACCTCGTACGGCTCGGACTGGACGGACACCGCTGGGGCATCCCGGTACCCGGCCTCAACCGCGCCCGCCGCCGCGCCGAACGCGACCGCGTCGAGGCGGCCATCGAGCAGGTCGGAGCCACCGCCTACGCGCACCGGCCGATCGGACAGTGCTCCGGCGGCGAACAGCAACGGCTGCTCCTCGCCCAGGCCCTGGTCACCCGCCCCAGCCTGCTGCTCCTCGACGAGCCGCTCGACAGCCTCGACCTGCCCAACCAGAGCGCCATCGCCGCGCTGCTCGGCCGGATCTGCCGCGAGGACGGCGTCTCGGTCGTCATGGTCGCCCACGACGTCAACCCGATCCTCCACCGCCTCGACCAGGTGGTGTACCTCGCCGAGGGCCGGGCCGTCGCCGGACCGCCCGATCAGGTGATCAACTCCGACACCCTCACCCGGCTCTACGGCGCCCCCGTCGAGGTGCTGCGCACCGCCGACGGGCGCCTGGTCGTCGTCGGCGTGCCCGAGGACTGTAGGAGCTGTGGCACGTGCTGCTAGCCGACACCACCTCACCCGCCTTCTCCTGGAACCTGCTCACCGACCTCCAGGACATGTGGTCCTACCCCTTCATGGTCAACGCCTTCCGCGCAGGCGCCATCGTCGCCGTGGTCGCGCCCGCCGTCGGCTGGTTCATGGTGCTGCGCCGCCAGACCTTCGCCGGCCACACACTGTCGGTGGTCGCCTTCCCTGGCGCCGCCCTCGCCACCCTGCTCGGCATCTCCGCCGCCGCCGGCTACCTCGGCGCCTGCCTCGCCGGTGCGCTCGTCATCGCCGCGCTGCGCCACCGGGACCGCTCCGGCGTCGCCGAGGAGTCCGCCGCGACCGGGACCGTGCAGGCCTTCGCGCTGGCCTGCGGGTTCCTGTTCGTGACGCTGTACAAGGGGCTGCTCGGCGGCCCCCAGGCGCTGCTGTTCGGCACCTTCCTCGGCATCACCGCCGGGCAGGTCACCCTGCTCGCGGCGGTCGGCGGCACCGTCCTCGCCGTACTCGCACTGATCGGCCGTCCCCTGCTGTTCGCCTCCCTCGACCAGGACGTGGCCGCCGCCCGAGGCGTGCCCGTACGCCTCCTCGGGGCGGGGTTCCTGGTCCTGCTGGGCGCCGCGGCGGCCGAGGCCAGCCAGATCACCGGCAGCCTGCTCGTCTTCGCGCTGCTGGTGATGCCAGCCGCCACCGCCCAGCAGCTCACCGCCCGGCCCGTCCTCGGCCTACTGCTTGGAGTGGCGCTCGGCCTCACCGCCTGCTGGCTCGGGCTGATCGCCGCCTACTACCAGCCCTACCCGCTCGGCTTCTTCGTGACCACCTTCGCCTTCACCGGATACCTCCTCGCCCACCTCGCCCGCGTCCTGCGCACCATGCTCGACCGGGCCCGCACCCCGCTGCCCTCCGGAGCGCCGGCATGATCACCGCCTTCCACCAGGCTTTCTTCCAGCACGCCCTGCTGGCCGGAACCGCGATCGCCCTCGCCTCCGGACTGGTCGGCTACTTCCTCGTGCTGCGCGCCCAGACCTTCACCGGCGACACCCTCAGCCACGTCGCCTTCACCGGCGCGATGGCCGCCCTCGCCGGCGGCTACGACCTGCGACTCGGACTCTTCGCCGCCACCATCGCCGTCGCCCTGCTGCTCGGCGTCCTCGGCCATCGGGGAAGGCCCGACGACGTCGTCATCGGTACCCTCTTCTCCTGGATCCTCGGCCTCGGCACCTTCTTCCTCACCCTCTACACCACCCACCGCTCCACCACCCAGGGAAACGCGGGCATCAGCGTGCTGTTCGGCTCCATCTACGGACTGAATGGCCACCAGACCGTCGTCGCCGTCCTGATCGCCGCCGCGGTCAGCGCCGCCGCCCTGCTGATCGCCCGGCCGCTTCTCTTCGCCACACTGGACGAAGCCGTCGCCACCGCGCGGGGCGTACGGACCGGGGCGCTCGGTCTCGGCTTCCTCGCCCTGGTCGGTGCCTGCGCCGCCGAGGCCACCCAGGCCGTCGGCTCGCTGCTCCTGCTCGGCCTGCTCGCCGCACCCGCCGGCACGGCCCTCCGGCTCACCGACCGGCCCTACCGGGCGCTCGCACTGTCCGCCGCGCTCGCCGTGCTGGAGATGTTGGCCGGGCTCACGCTCAGCGCCGCCGTGCCCCGAGTTCCGCCCAGTTTCGCCATCATGGCGGTCGCCGCAGCCTGCTACGCCGCCACTCTTCCTGCCCGTCCGGCCGTCCGCAGGGCGCAGGCATGACCGGTGCGCCGGAGGTGATCGCCATTGTGAGGAGGCGCCAGATGCCGGTGCCGCCTTGGAGGGAGACCCCGCAGCGCGCACTCGTCCGGCAGGCTCTCGCCGGCTGCCCGGGCTTCGTCAGCGCCCAGCTGCTGCACATCCGGATGGTCTCGGCGGGAGCCTCGGTCGGCCTTTCCACCGTGTACCGGACGCTGACCGCGCTCACAGCCGCGGGCCTCGCCGACGTGGTTCGCGACGACCACGGCGAACGGCTGTACCGCCACCGGCCGGGCACCGACCACCAGCACTACCTGATCTGCCGCCGCTGCGGCCACAGCCTCGCCGTGGAGTCCGGCCCGGTGGAGCGCTGGGCCGCGCGGATCGCCGCGCAGTCCGGCTTCGCCGACGTCCACCACACGGTCGAGCTCGCCGGAACTTGCACTGCCTGCACGGCCGAAAACGACTAGATGCGTTGATCGGGTGACACGGCACTTGGGGTGTGCCATCGCGTCTGCCGAGACCCCGATCCGGGCGCCTGCCTCAGTCTCCCGACAGGCGGCACGAACAGCAGCACCGCGGTGCGTCCTCCCAGGTGGCGCGCCACGTCAGCCTGATGCGTGGCGGTAGCCGCCGTCGGCACCTTCAGGGTGGTCGGCGGCGGCGATCAGCGCGGCAAGGACCGTGGTGACCGGCACCGAGGCGACCAGGCCGATGCTGCCGACCAGCGTGCGGGCGATCTCCTCCGACACCAGCTCGCTGGTGGCCACTGACAGGAAGTCGCGGTGCGCGATCGAGAAGAGCAGTAGCAGGGGCAGCGCGGCGCCGGCGTAGGCGAGGACCAGGGTGTTGACGGTGGAGGCGATGTGGTCGCGGCCGATCCGCAGGCCGGCACGGTAGAGGCCGCGTGCGCCCATGGCGGGGTCGGCCTGGTGGAGTTCCCACACCGCCGAGGTCTGGGTGACCGTCACGTCGTCGAGGACGCCGAGTGAGCCGATGATGAACCCGGCGAGCAGCAGGCCGCGGATCTCGATGTTCGGGTAGAGGTCGTGGACGAGTCCGGTCTCCTCGGAGGTGTTGCCGGTGAGGTGTGCCCAGTTGGTGAACACCGCTCCGAGGACGCCGATCAGCGCCAATGAGATGAGCGTTCCGAGCACGGCGACGGATGTGCGGGCGGACAGCCCGTGGCACAGGTACAGGGCCACCAGCATGATCGCGCTCGCGCCGACCACCGCGACCAGCAGCGGATCCGACCCGTGCAGGATGGCGGGAAGGATGAACAGCGACAGGACGGCGAAACTGATCGCCAGTGCGATCAGTGCCGTCAGGCCGCGCCAGCGCCCGACCACCAGCACGGCCAGAGCGAACAGGCCGGCCAGCAGGGCCATCGGGACGTCCCGGCCCACGTCGATCACGGTGTACTGAAGCTCCGGCGGAGCGCCGGGCGAGTAGCTCAGTACCACGTCCTCGCCCGCTTCGAATCGCCGGAGCTCGGCCGGATGGACGACGGTGGTGAAGGTGCGGCCCTTGTCCGGCCCGGTCGTGACCTTGACGGTGCTCTGCTGGCAGGTGCCCTTGTCCTGGGGGTTGATGGAGCTGCACGGCAGTTCCTCGACCTTGGTCACCGTGCCGTGCTGGACCTGCTGGTCGAAGCCGACCCCCGTGCGTTCGTGCGGGGGAACACCGCCCGGCCACAGCACAATGAGCCCCACCACGACCGCCGCCGCGAACGGGACGAGGACGGCGGCAATGACCTTGCGCAGGTGTGCCGAAACAGGGGCCGCCGGTCCGTGGGCGTGCACGTGGCCGACTTCTGCACGGTCATCCGGTCGTCCACTGTCCTGGCCGGCGCCATCGGGCCGGTTCTCGGCCACCTCGTGCCTCCTTCGGGGACAGGCCGTACATGTGCCCGGGCCGCGTGGAGCACGGCGACGATGACGGCAACTCCTCGCATGATGAACGTCGAGGCGGCCCGGGGCCCGGATCTCCGGGTACGCGGCGCGCCGGACAGCCGCACCCCCTGTCGGCCCAGTTTCGATTCGCACGAATCGTCAGTCGGCAAGACGGTGGCCGGGAAGCGGAAGCAAACACTCCCCAGCCGATCGGGGCGGGACTGACAAGGCCTCACCACCGCCGGGTAAAAGCCTGGTTCGGATTGCTTCCCCCACCTTGTTCGGCGTGAGCACGCCCACCTAGCGTCGAACGCCAGTACCCAAGGTTCCACAGATCCGCCCGGCTCGGCGGCAGCCCCACGACCCCGCCGCCGAGCCTGCCCTGCCGTGCGCCCGGACACCCACCCGCGCGTCCGGCCCGGGCGAGAACCGCTTCCGGTCACCCCACCGCAGGAGGCAATTCCCCCATGCGCACTTCCGCCGCATTCCGCCGTACCGCGCTCGCCGTCGCGGGCGCCGCCGTCCTCGGGTTCTCCGGCCTGGCGACCGCCGTGCCCGCCGGCGCGGCCGCCTCGCCGCAGGTCCACTCCGAGGACGGCACGTCCTGGGTCAAGGCGTGCGACACCCTCGCCAAGGGCGACACCATGGCCTGCCACGCGCTGCGCGTCACCAGCACGGTGGAACACGTCCACGCGCTCGGTACCACCCCGAACGCCACCCCGTCCGGCCTGGGCCCGAGCGACCTGCTCAGCGCGTACAAGCTTCCGGCGAACGGCGGAGCGGGCATGACGATCGCGATCGTCGACGCCTACAACGACCCGAGTGCCGAGTCGGACATGAACACCTACCGCGCCCAGTACGGGCTGCCCGCCTGCACCAAGGCCAGCGGCTGCTTCCGCCAGGTCTCCCAGACCGGCACCAGCACCCTGCCCTCCAACAACTCCGGCTGGGCGGGCGAGATATCGCTCGACCTCGACATGGTCTCCGCGATCGCCCCGAACGCCAAGATCATCCTTGTCGAGGCCAAGAGCGCCACCATGGCCAACCTCGGCACTGCCGTGAACACCGCGGTCAACCTCGGCGCCAAGTTCGTCTCCAACAGCTACGGCGGCGGCGAGTCCTCCGCCGACACCTCCTACGACAGCGCATACTTCAACCACCCCGGCGTCGCCGTCACCGTCTCCGCCGGCGACTCCGCCTACGGCGCCGAATACCCCGCCGCCTCCAAGTACGTCACCGCAGTCGGCGGCACCGCCCTCAAGAAGGACACCAGCAGCCGCGGCTGGACCGAGACCGTCTGGTCCACCAACTCCACCGAAGGCACCGGCTCCGGCTGCTCGAAGTACGACGCCAAGCCCAGCTGGCAGAAGGACACCGGCTGCGCCAAGCGCACCATCGCCGACGTCTCCGCCGTCGCCGACCCGGCCACCGGCGTCGCCGTCTACCAGACCTACGGCGGCAGCGGCTGGGCGGTGTACGGCGGCACCAGCGCCTCCGCGCCCATCATCGCGAGCGTCTACGCCCTGGCCGGCGCCCCGTCCGGCGGCTCCAGCCCGACGTCGTTCCCGTACGCCCACACCGGCTCGCTGTACGACGTGACCAGCGGCTCCAACGGCAGCTGCTCGCCGTCCTACCTCTGCAAGGCCACGGCCGGCTACGACGGCCCGACCGGCCTCGGCACCCCGAACGGCACCACCGCCTTCAAGGGCTGACGACCCGCAGGCGCACCACCGGACACCGCGGGGCCCGTCGCGACTGGGGCGACGGGCCCCGCGGCCTGCCTGCAAGACGTCGGCAGGCCGTGAAGCCGCCGCCCCGGGCAGGGGGCGGCGGCTTCACGCGCGCACGGTGGTGTTGGTGAAGGCGCTGGTTGTGGGTGGTCCGGCGGCCCCTGTCTGTCGGTGGCAGGGGCCGGCCACGCGACGCCGAGGTTGTTCCACACCATGCCCTCGCTTTGGTGGTCGCCGAGGTCGCGGCAGATGTCGGGGTCGCGTTGGTGGGCGTGGAGGGCCTGTGGGCCTCTACGCGGCTTTCGGGGGTCACGGCCACCGGGGATGGGGGCCTGCGTACCGCGGCGTCAGGCGACGGAGTGGGTGATGGTGCCCGTGTAGGTGCCGACCACCGAGGGGGCGGGGAGCGTGATCACCACCGTGGGGTTCCAGGTCGTGGAGCTGTTCCCGTTGCCGGTGGAGCTGAAGGCGGTTCTCGCACTGTTGAGCGCCTGTTTGGCCGAGGCGTCGGCCTGGCCGGGCGTCACTGTCACGGTGCCGGTGGAGTTGGTCGCGGCTCCGGACCAGTAGGAGACGTTCGTGGTGGTGATCGTCTCGGCGGACGTGGCGCCGCCGGTGGTGAAGTTCGTGGCGGTCACCGTCGCCGTCCATGTACTGGTGATCAGCCCCCGCTGGTCCGTGATGGTCACCGTGCCGAGGGCCGCGCTGACGGTGCCGGCGGGTGCCGCGCTGCCGAGGCCCGCGGTGGTGGGCACGCTGATCGACAGGGTGCCGTTGGTGGGGATGACGCTGATCTGGGAGGCGTTGCTGCCGCTGGTCTCGACGGTGTCCACGACCGCTCGGGTGAAGCTGGACTTGCCTCCGGATGCGGCCGTCAGCTTGCCCGCGGCGGTGTAGATCGCGCCGCCGCCGGTGAGCCAGGAGCCGTTTCCCGAGACCGTGACCGTGGCGGTGTTGTTGCGGTCGGCGATGAGGGAGAAGCCGGTGAAGGCCCCGGTGGTCGGTGCGCTGAGGGTGGTTTTGCCGCCGGTCTGGTCGGTGAAGGACGCGCCGCTGGTGGACGCCGCGCACGCGGTGGGGTAGGTCGGGCAGGCGAGGTAGATCGTCACGCCGGTGCCGGTGAGTTTCCCGCTGGAGATCGTGATGCCGCCGGTGACGACGTAGGTGCCGGGGTTGAGCGCGAGGGTGCCGGCCAGGTTCGTGATGTTGGTGTAGACGCCCGGGTTGATGGTCTGGGTCCCGGAGACGAGGTGGTTGATGCTGGGGTACGGCGCGGCCGGTGTCGTGGGACAGGCAGCGGCGGCCGGACACTGGGCCAGCGCCGCGTAGGGGTCGGTGGCGGCGCTCTGGTTGGTCGGGGCGGGGTTGTAGGAGCCGCCGCCGGAGGTGGTGAAGCCGGCCGGGGCGGCCGGGCCGCCGATGGTGCCCCCGATCGCGGTGACCGTGGTGGTGCCGCTGACCAGGGCGGCCTGACTGTTCGTCGAGTTGACCAGGATGCTGCCGGTGACCTGCACGCTGCCGGGGTGGACGTACAGGGCGTTCGCGGCGCTCGCGTTGAGGACGCACAGGCTCGCCGTGCACTCGCCCGCGGCACGGGCGACCTGGGACGGCCCGACCACCACCCCGATCAGCGTCCACACGACGGCAAGAACCGCAGCGTGAACCGCATATGGCAGGCGACACAGTCCGCGGCTGCGGTTGTGCCTTGTCGTAATCGTCCGGACCGGGCGGTGCATCACCGCGGCGGCGGATGGTCTCCTGCTGCCGTGTCCACGTCGATCCGTGCCTGGCCGGGTGATGCCTGACCATCCAGCGGTGAGCCTCGCCGTCACCTTCACCATCCTCAACACGGCCCAAAACGTACCAAATGCGCCATAGCGGATGTGTGTTCCCGCGTGAAGCGGTATTCCTCAGCGTGTCGAACCTCGCTGGATAGCCGCAGGTGCGTTTCTGCTGCCCCGCGCTCGGCTCCGGCGGCCGCCGACGGAATCAGCCGGACAACACGGGCGTCGCACTCGCATCGGCCCCGACCGCGATGGGCCCGCGGCACAGAACAACAGCGCCCGGTCGACCGGCATGACCTATGAGGCTCGCAGCAAAACTCGGGCGACGGCGACGGCGGTGGCTATGGCGGACACGGCACTGTTCGAGGCCCCGCCCTGCTCACGGCTGGTACTGCTGGTAGGCGAGTTCGTTGCTGTCTCCCCCCGGGCTGTGGACGGTGACGGTGATCGTGCCGGGTGTTCCCGGCGGCGCGGTGGCGAGGACCAGGTTGTCGGAGACCGCGGCGAAGGATGCTGAGGCATCGCCGAAGCGGACCTCGTCGGTGTAGGTGAGGCTACTACCGGCGATCGCAACGTCGGTCCCCCCGAATGCCGTCCCCTGGTCGGGAGTGAGGCTCGTGATGACCGGGGCCCCGACATAGGTGTAAAGGAAGCCGTTGTTGGTGCCGCCCGCCGTGGTGATGCTGACGTTCACCACTCCGGCCGCGGTCGCGGCCGGGGTGGTGACATCGAGGTGACTATCGGAGATCACTGTCGGTGTCACGCTGTTGGCACCGAAGGTGACGGCCGTCGCGGTGAACAGCCCGGTACCAGCGATGGTGATGGCGTGGCCGCCCGTCATGGGACCGGACGTAGCGCTCAGGAAGGCCTTGAACGGCGCGCCGACGTAGAAGAACGACAGCGGGTTGCTGGTCCCGCCCGCGGTGGTCACGGTGACATCCGCCGTACCGGCGCCCGACGGTGAGATACATGTGACCGAGGTGGCGGTGTTGGCGGTGATGGTGGCTGGCTTGCTGCCGAACCTCACGGCGGTGGCGCCGGCCAGGCTGGTCCCGGTGATGGTCACCGTGGTCCCTCCGCCGGTGGATCCCTGGTTCGGGCTGATAGGCATGATGTGCCTCCAGGAGGACTGATGTGCGCGCGTGGGGCGATCTCTCCTTTACGGGCGGTGTGTCACCGATGCTCATCAGCGGCCGTACGGCTGCCGTGGATCTTTCCGCGTCTGGAGCCCGCGGCTTGAGACCGTCCGGAATCCCGCCCCGTCGACGTGGCCACGGGTAGCTGGGCCTGAGAAGGGTCCACGCTCCGGGCGTCGGGAAACGCGAACCGTCTTCCCGATGAGGCGGCCGATCCGAACGGCGGTGGGAAGGCCAGACCGGTGTTGCCCTGGCGGGCACTCAGGCAGTGGTCGGGACGGCAGCCGAACCTGGTCGGCCATGGTGGCGCACGATCGGTCGAAAGGACACGGGAGCTATGCCGGTTTTCGGTCGAAGTGTGACTCGGCCGCACCAGCCGGGGCCGCCGCGGCGGCCCCGGCTGATGGATCCTGCCCTCCGCGGGGGTGCCCAGAGTGGCACCGGCCTGGAACGCCGCCACTGAGGCCGACGGCAGGCCAACTGCCACTTCCCCGCGGGGGGATGGGCGGCCCACCCGTTCGGATGCGTACAGTAACCCATTCGCGTTATGCCATTGGCAACCACGGTGACGTCACGTCACCCGAACGGCGGAGCTCCCGCGGCCGGCAAATCCGCCGACAATGGCGCCCCTCACTCCGTCCTGCTCGCACAGCGCTTCAGTTGCTGCGGCTGCCCCCACTGCCTATCGCCACCGGTCCTCCCGACGCGGGCGGGACCTGCCCCTCGGGCGGCCGGGTCCTGGGGACGGTTCTGTCACTCCGGCATCCCGTGCACGACCCTCATCGGTGATGGTCGGGATCGTGGACTTGGTTGGACGCGCTCGCGCCATGGGCCTCGGCCAGGTGCGCGGAGAGGGTGCGTCAGACCCTGCGCGGACAGCGACAGCACCATCTCCTTCACGCGCAGCACACGCCGCTGCCGCTTCTTGATGATCTGAGGGCGGCTGCCGTGCCAGTGTCGGCCAAATGGGTGATGTCCCGTCAGCTATATTGCGGAAAGTATCCACCGGGTGGCGTAATGCGACCATCCGGTCAGGTGGGCTGCCCACCCCCTGCGGAAGTGACAGCCCTGCTGAGGCTGTGGTTCTTCAGCCTTCGGGCGTCGCCACGGGTGCCCTGTGGTGGTAGTAGGCAGATTAATCTCCGGAATCCCTGAGCTGGTGCCGTGTCCTTGCTCGGGACCGGTGGATGTGACGGCACAACAGCGGCCAGGAAAACGCCATACGAGCCGGACGCCCCCTATCCGGACACCTCCGCCGCCGGCTCTCTCCTCACGAAGTCAGCGTCACCGGCAGCCCCGCGTCCCACGTGGCTCCGGGACCACGCGGTCCCTCTCCGACGGCCTACGCCCTATCGGGCTGCCCGCGTTACGTCTTCCTCCCAGTCCCACTCATTCGAGCAGTACCCCCAGAGAAGGAGACACATCATGGCAACCATCACTTCCCTCAGCGTCAACCAGGGCAAGGCTGGGGACTCCCTGACCATCAACGGCACCGGTTTCGGCACCTCTGCCGTGACGGTGAACTTCGGTTCCAAGGCGGTCGCCGCCACCGGTGCCACCACCACCGTCACCACCACGGTCCCCAGCGGGTGCGCCGGTCAGACCAACGTCAGCGTGACCGTGGGAACCTCCACCAGCAACAGCAAGCCGTTCTTCTACATCGCCACCCCGATGTGCTCGGCTGTGGTCGCGAACGCCGGGCCGCTCACTCCGCCGGCCGTCAACCTCACCGGCACCGGCTTCGCGACCGCGACCGCGGTCACCTTCGGCGTCGCCGGCGCCGGCACGATCAACAGCAGGACGGGGGACACCCTGCTGAACGCGACCCCTCCCACCAACACGACGGGCTTCACCACCACCACGCAGTCGGTGGACGTCACCGTCACCAGCCCCGGCGGCACCAGCATCCCCGCCGGAGCCGCCTCCCAGTTCACCTACTACAACCTCCCGACGGTTACCGGGGTATCCCCCACCGACGGATCGGCCGGCCAGTCGGGCGTCACCGTCAGCGGCACCGACCTCGTCGACGTCAGCGACGTCATCTTCACTGACACGGTCACCGCCGCCGTGTTCCACGCCACCGACATCACCGGCCTCAGCGCCATGGAGGTTCAGGTCACCACGCCCACCGGCCTCGTCACCGCCTCGAGCTACGACATCACGGTCACCACACCGGGCGGCACCAGCACGACGAGCGCCACCTTCGGGCCCGTGACCTGATCATCTCCAGGCCGCCGATCCGGGCTGACAACGGGGTCGTCGCACCCTGACAGTGATGCCGGCAGATGCTGTGCCCTGGCTCAGGCCAAGGCACAGCAGTTCGTTGCTGGGGACCCGCCGAAAGACGACCCGTTGGCGGGAAGTCCGGCTCATCCACGCCAGACGCTGGGACCGTCGGCGCGGCCACGCTTCAGCACAACCGACACCTTGGTCCAGTCCGGCCGTAACCACTTGACCGGCGCGGCATCGCAATAGTGCCCCCGCCGCGCTCGGCCGCGGGCCGGGTACCCGCAGGCCGACGTCCCCCCGCCGCGCCCCGCCCCGCCGCGTCCTGCCGCGGGCCGGGATCACGGTGCGGTGAACGCCGGCATGTTCTTCCTCCTCGCCCCGGACGACTCCTGCGCCCAGGGCGACCTGGCAGGACCGCCTGCGGTCGGTGGCCGACCACCGGTTCTACGCCGACGATGCGGCCGACACGGGGGACGTACCCCCGACCGGGCCCCGACCGCGCCGCCGCCCCGCGGCCTCTTCCACCAACCGGCCTCCGCCTCCCGCCCACCGACAGCGATTTCGGCGGGGTCGTGCCGCTCACCCACGACGGCAGTGGCCCGCCCTACCCTGCCCGACACGCCCGCCCGCGCTCCCGCCACCGACCTCACCGACCTCACCGACCTCACAGACCTCACGGACCTCACGGACCTCACGGACCTCACGGACCTCACGGACCTCACGGACCTCACGGACCTCACCGACCTCGCCGAGCAGCGAACACAGCGGCTGCGCCACGAGAACAGCGATCAGATGACCGACGACGACATCCCCGCCCTCCGCCCCACGGCCGCCCGGCTCGCCGCGAACGCGCCGCCCGCCGACGAGAACACCCGCCGCCGGCCCCACCGACCAGCACCCAGATCGCGCCGCCGCTGGGCCCGGGTGCTCCCTGGCAGGACGGCGACCCGCCCTGACATACGGTGAAGGGGGCCAGGGGGAACTCCCGGGCCGGGGGAAGGGGATGAGTTCGTGCTGGAGACCGAGCTGCGCCCGGGGACGACGCGTGACGCCGTACCCGGGCCGGGGGAAGCCGGCCGCACCGAAGCCGGGGTGCTGCCGACGGCGGTGGGGCAGATGCTCGCCCTGATCGGATGGGTCGGCGGAGGCAGGCAGTTGACCACGACGGGGCAGCTCCTGCGCGCGGACGCGCGGGAACTCGTCGATCTGCTGGAAACCGGCGGCAACGAGACGGAAAGCCGCTCCGCCGCGCCCCTGCGCGGTGTGCAGGTGCTGCTGGCGTGGGCCCACATCGCCGACCTGGTCGCGACCGACGGCCCACGGCTGCGCCCCGGACCCGCAGCCGGTCGCCTGCGGGAGGACCCCGCAGCGCTCCAGGATGCGCTGTTCGCGGCCGTGTCACGATTCGAGGACTCCCGCTGCGGCTGGCAGTCCGTCCGCCTCCACCTCGAAGACCCGGCGGACTTCAGCGCGGGCCTTCCCGCCCTGTGGCGGCGCCTCGATGCCGGGCCGCTCACCGAGGACGAAGCCGCCCGGACGGTCTGGGACGAACTGACGGCCCGCCACCAGCTCGAGGAACGCCAGCCCGCGGGCCTGACCTCCTGGAAGGTCGTGGTGGCCCGGGACGTCGCCAGGGCCCTTGGCCTCTACGAGGCCGTGGGCGCGGTCCGGATCGAGGACGACCGCATCGCCCTGACCGGCTACGGCCGCAGCCGCGGGCTGCCCGGGATCCGCGACGCCGCCGCCGGCCCGCACGAGCCCGGCGCGGCGTTCATCCACTGGCCATAGGCCCACCCGGCCCACCCACCACCCGGCCGGCCCACCCACCCGGCCGGCCCACCCACCCGGCCGGCCCACCCACCCGGCCGGCCCGGCCGGGCCACGGTCCAGGCGGCAGATGGGCAGCGTCGACGATGAGGGACCAGGAATTGACAGCAGGGCCGTGTCCTGTCGGCGGTGTATCGGCGCCGCACGTACAGCCGACCGATGCCAAAGGCAGACGATGACGAGAGCGGCGCCGCCGGTGACACCGTCCCTGGGCAGCAGGTCGATCCGGTCACCAAAACACCCCACCGGGCTGCTCCACCGAACACCCCCAGATCAAGTACCGGTCACGGCAGGGACCTCCGTAGCGCGACGCAGCAATCCACTGCTGCCCCGACCGGGGCAGGCCCGGATTGGGGGGCCGCGGAGCGTGGGACACGCAGGAGATGACGAGCTCCCCAACCGGGAACCCGCGCCTTCGGCCGCCTGCCCGCACCGCTGCGCCCACCCCCGGGCCGGCCCCTGCACCCGCCGCGGTGAAAGCGGCCGGCCCGTCCTCGGCCGTAACCTGCCGCCGGGTCCGGAGCACGGAGCACCTGCTCCCGGGCAGCCACACGGTGGCCACCACGGTGAACCGCAGGCCGGCCCCGCGGCGGGCAGCAGCACCCTCAGCCGCGCAGCTGCGCCAGGCGCAGCTGCAGGCCGAACGCGCCCAGCAGGACGCTGCCCGTGACGCCTCGATCGCCTTCCTGCACCAGCTGCGCCTGCAGACCACCAGCGTTCATCTGGAGACCTTTCCGCCTCTCCAGCCGCCTGCGGTCCCCGTCCCGCCCGAGCTGACCCTGCAGTGGGCACGGTCCCAGGCCCGCGCCTTCCACCTGCGTGATGTGTCGCGGCTGGCCCACGCACGCCGCGCCGAGGCCCGCGTGCACGCCGACACGCAGGCCCCCGCCTACCTGGCCGCCGAACAGCAGCGCCTCCACGGCGTGCACCAGCACCTGCAGCACGAGGCGCAGGCGTGGTGGAACGCCCTGATCACCAACGATCCCGCCACGGTCTGCGACATGGTCAACCACGCGTTCTCCGACAACCCCGCCGCTGGCTGTGCCGTCGGTGTCGACGGCGCGGTGATGTCCGTGGTGATCCGCCAGCAAGACATCGACAGCCTGCCCCACCAGACACCCGCACTCACCCCCACGGGCCGCCCCACCCTCAAGGCACTGTCCCAGCGCGACCGCATGCTGTGGTGGCTGACTTCCCTCGGCTCGAACATCATCGCCACCCTCAAGGAAGGCTTCGCCGTCGCCCCGGCGATCGACGCCATCGACCTCGCCGTCCTCACCCGCCTGCCCGGCACCCACCGCCTGGGCATCGCCGCCTACGGCCGATGGACCCGCCAGGCCATCGCCACCACCCCCTGGACCCGGCCCGAAGACGCCCTCCGCTTCACCGGCATCGCCGACGAAGTCGCCTGCGCCGTGACCACCACACCGTCCGGCCACCTGTCCACGACCCTCAAGCCCCTCGACATCAGCCGCGTCCCCGCCCTGCGCGACCTGGTGGCCAACGTCGACGACGACCCCAACACCACGCTGACCGGGCTCGACATCGACCTCACCACCCCGGCCAGCACCGCCCCCGACCGCCCCGACCCGTACGCCGTCGTCCCCTTCGAGCAGTGGCACCACGCCACCACCACGGTCGCACCCGCGCCCGCCCCGGTGCCCGCCGCCGTTCCCCCGATGCCCACCGCGCCCCCGGCAGCCGCTCCGGCCACCACCCAGGGCACCGAAACCCAAACGCTGCACCTGGTCGCCGGACAGAACACCCCCCTCCCCACCCACGCCGTCCAGGACCTCCTCATCAGCTTCACCACCGCCGGCACACCAGCCGACCTCACCCTGCTGCTCACCGGACCGGACGGGAAGGTCGCGTCCGACGACGACTTCGTCTTCTACAACCAGCCCCAGGCCGCCGGCGGCGCCTGCCGGCTCCTGCCCGAGCAGGCAGCAGACGGCTGCAGAACGGGGCAGGCCGCCGTTGCTCTGGCCCGCCTGCCGGAGCAGACCCGACGGGTCGTCATCTCGGTCAAGATGGATGTCGAGAGCGGTGCGGCCTGCGACGAACTCGTCGACCCGGTGCTGACCGTCGAGGCCGGCAACGAGACCTGGACCTTTGAACCGCAGCGGGACCCGGCGATTAAGGCGATGATCGTTGCCGAGCTCTACCGCCACCCCCATGCCGGCGGCGAGGTGTGGAAACTCCGTGCCGTCGGCCAGGGCTGGGCCGACGGTCTCGCAGGCCTCGCCCGCGATCACGGGGGTGTCCGTCGACTGACCGTCTCTCATCGCGGGCCGGATCCTGCAGAGCCCGGCAGGATACTGCCTGCCAGGGCGGCCGGCGGTACACAGTCGCCGCCTCGACTGGGGGTGTCCAGCCGCCGGGCGCCGCTGCCTCGCAACCGCATGGCCGCGTCCCGAAGCGCTTCGGTGCGGCATGCCCGGTCAGGTGCGGATGGTGCGGTTTCGGGGTTGGCGGCGGTAGTGGGCGATGTCGTTGTGGAAGGCGATGACGAGGTCGCCGGTGTCGGTGATGGCGAGGGCGTTGGGGTTCTCGACCGGGATGGTGGCGGTGGCTGTCTGGGTGGTGAGGTCCCAGATGTGCACGGTGTTGTCGGTGTCGGCGGTGACGGCGACGGGGCGGCCGTCGAGGACGGTGCACGCCAGGGTGCGGACGGTGCCGGTGGTGGTGAGGGGTTCGCCGATTGGTTGGCGGGTGCTCAGGTCCCAGATGCGGACGGTGTTGTCGTCGCTGCCGGTGACGGCGACGGGTCGGTCGTCGAGGACCGTGCAGGCCACCGCGAATACGGTGTTGTCGTGGGTGGTGAGCGAGGTGCCCCAGGGGTGGCCGCCGTTCAGGTGCCAGATCCGGATGCTGCCGTCCTCGGTGGTGGTGACGGCGATCGGCGAGCCGTACCGGGTGGTGCACGCCAGGTCGAGTACCCAGCCGGTGGTGGGGATGGGCCTGCCGATGGGCTGGCCGCTTGTCAGGTCCCACATGCGGAGGGTGTAGTCGTAACTGCCGGTGACGGCGACGGGCTGGCCGCCGATGACCGTGCAGGCCACGGCGGAGACACGGTCGGTGTGGCCGGTGAGGGGTTCGCCGACGGGCCGGCCGGTGTCCAGGTCCCAGACGTGCGCGGTGGTGTCCCAGCTGTTGGTGACGGCGATCGGCCGGCCGTTCAGCACGGTGCACGCCACGGCGGGCTCGGTGCCGGTGTGGGCGGTGATCGTGGGTCCGGCGGGCTGGCCGGTGTCCAGGTCCCACACCCGGAGCGTGCCGTCCCCGCCGCCGGTGACGGCGACGGACCGGCCGTTCAGCATCGTGCATGCCGCCGTGGACACGGGCCGGGTGTGGTCGGTGCCGGTGCCGGTGCCCGGGTGGGCGGGGCCGACGGCACTGCCGGTGGCCCAGTGCGGTGCCCAATCGCCGGGCGGGATGCGGCGGCTGAGTTCGCGGTGGAGGCGGTGGGCGCCGGCGCGGGCGGCGTCGAGAGCGAGGATCTGCCGGCGCGTGGAGGGGGTGGCGTTGTCGTGGAGGTGGAGACGGGCCCGGTAGACGGCGGCGTTCAGGCGGGCGGTGTCGTTGCGGGCGTGGTCCAGGCAGGGGGCCAGGCCGCTGGGGGAGGCATGGACGAGGTAGTCGGCGTCGGTGAGAAACTGGTCGAGGAGTCCGGCGCGGGTGGCATGGTGGGCCAGGCGGGCCAGGGTGTAGGGCAGGGCGCGGGACCAGTCCCGGGTGTCGTCGGCCCGTCGGAGGACATCGTCAGTGAGGATGCGGGTGAAAGCAGCGCAGACGGCACTGGCGTCGTCGTGGTGCCGGGCGTCTGTGGTGCCGGTGCCGGTGCCGGTGCCGGTGCCGGTGGCGGATGGCAGGAGGGCCGGGCGCGGTCGCGGCGCGGGGAGGGCCGGGCTGGGTGGCGGCGCGGGGAAAAGGGCCGGGTACAGCAGGCGGGGGATGACGAGGTAGTGCCCGGGGCGGGTGAGCGCGGCGATCAGACTGCGGACGGCGGCGGTGTTGTCCGAGCCCACCCCGGTGGGAATGGTCGTGGCTGCGGCGCTGCCCTCTGCGAGGGCGGACCAGGCGGAGAACAGATCACGTATGCCGGTGGGGTAGCTGATGGAATACCACCCCGATCCGGCGTCCGCGGCACTGGCGGCAGGCGCTGTCGGGAGGGCCCGGTGCAGGTCGGGCGGCGGGAGGTCCGGACGCGGGTCGGGGAAGGCGTGCTGGTGCCCGCCGTTAGCGGCGAGCGGGCCGGGGCCGGCGGTTGAGTGTGGGGTGTGCCCCGCGCCCAGCGCCCGGCCGGTGGACGTGCCGCCGCTCTCGCGTGTGTCCAGCTGAGTGGCGATCCACCGGCGGACCATGGCGTCGAAGCCGCCGGATGGCCGTCTCCAGCCGCCAGCTCCGGTGCCGATGGGGCGCGGCGGCATTGTTTCCGAGCCGGAATATACCGTTTCGTTCAGGTATGGGGTGTCGTGGGGTGCGAGGGTCTGGCTGCCGGGCTCTTCGAGCCGGCGCTGGGGCATGCCGGGGACGTTGTCCGGGAGCGGCTTCGGCCCGACGTCCGGCCCGGCTCCGATCGCCGGCCCGACCTCCACACCGCCGTCGCCCGCCGGAGTGGTCTTGATGGCATGGGCGGTACTCAGCCGCTGTTCGAGGTCGTGGTTGAGGGCCAGGGCGTAGCGCATCTCCTTGCCGTACTCGCCGATCTCCTCTTTCAAATCGGCGACGATCGCCAGCTGTGCGGCCAGAGAGCCGCGCGCGCTGACCAGGTCTGCCTGGGCGTGGGCGAGGGCGCCCCGGCAGTCGGCGAGCGCGCGGTTGAGCACCTCCTCACGCGCGGCGCCGGCCCGGGCCTGTGCCTCCAGCCGGGCTCGCAGCGCAGCCTCCCGTTGCAGGGATTCCTGGAGCTGCAGACCAGTACGTTCGGCGGCCGTCCGGGCCGCCCGGGCTTCCTTGCCCGCCAGGCGCTCCGACTCCCGCAGCCCGGCCGCCTCCCGGCGCAGCCGGGAGTTCTCCGCCGTGAGCCTCTCCGCAGTGGAGCCGTCGCGTCGCGCCTGCGCTTCGCTCCGGGCCAGGCGGCCTCTGAGCTCCTGTTCGGCTTCGATAGTGCTGGCGAGTGAGCTTTGGGCGGTGTTGAGGGCTTTATGTGTGTTGTCGTGTTCGGCGTGCAGTGCGGTGAGTTCTGCGCGCAGTGCGGTGGTTCCGGTGGCGAGGTATCGGCACAGGGTGCGTGCGGCCTCGGTTGCTGTTCGTGCGTCGTGCAGCCGGTGTTCGAGGGTCTCGACGAGCCGCTTGAGCTGGACGAGGTCGTTGCGCAGGTTCTCCTGGCTCGTGGCGAGTGAGCTTTGGGCGGTGTTGAGGGCTTTATGTGTGTTGTCGTGTTCGGCGTGCAGTGCGGTGAGTTCTGCGCGCAGTGCGGTGGTTCCGGTGGCGAGGTATCGGCACAGGGTGCGTGCGGCCTCGGTTGCTGTTCGTGCGTCGTGCAGCCGGTGTTCGAGGGTCTCGACGAGCCGCTTGAGCTGGACGAGGTCGTCGCGTCGGCTCTCCTGGCTGGCGGTGAGTTCTGCGCGCAGTGTGGTGGCTCCGGTGGCGAGGTATCGACACAGGGTGCGTGCGGCCTCGCCCGCGGCTCGTGCCTCGCGCAGCCGATGCTCGACGGGCCGGACGAGCTGCTCCACCTCTTCGGAGTCCTCCAACGCATAGAGCTCGTAAAGCACGGGCTTGTTGAACTTCAGCGCGTCGCTGTACAGGCTCAGTACCTCAGCCCGGACGGCGGGCTCCACCCGCTTCGTCTGGGCAATCCGCGAGGACTCGGCTGCCTGGGACTGCTCGGACAGGGTGCCGGCAGCGGCTTTGGGCGCAGGTTCCAGGGTCAGCAGGGCGAGCACGATGTCCCGGCTCGGGGGAAGCTGCTCTGCGTTGACCCACTTGGAGATGCTCGTCGCGCTGGTGCCCTCAGTGCGCAGGTGCTGCTCGATGTCCTTGTAGGTGATGTCCGCCTCCCGCAGGGGGTGGATCACCCTCTCGCGCAGAGCCTCGGCGAACGCGACATTCGCCCAATGCCCACGCTGCCTGCCCGGAAGCGTCTCCAGCTCATGCGCCGGGGGCAGCGTCGGCAGCTTCTTGAGCGGCGGCCCCGGCTTCCTCGGCTTCTCGACCTCGCCCACGTCCACCGCCCCACTCTCTGACCTCTTACAGCCGCCCCCGACCGCCGATCTGACTTACCATCATCTTCCAGCCGGCACTGTGAGCCAAGCGGGTGCCGCCCACAGCCGGTGACCTACCGTGCATCCGTGACACGGCGGGCAAGTGGTGCGTTACGGCCCTGCCGGCCCGGCGCAGTACCGGGCCGGCAGGGCCTTGCGAGGCGCGCCGGTGCTGCGCACAGCACCGGTGCCGATTTCAGTGGTGCTGGCACCACCACACGACCGCGGTCACCGCGGCGGCCCCGAGCCCGGAGCCGACCGCCCGGGCCGCGCTAAACGCGGCCGTGCGGGTCAGACGCTGCAGCGTCCGGCGCCGCTGCGCGGCGGCGCCGGCATCCCCGGTGTCCTGCGCGCTCTCCTCCGCAGCCGCGGGCACCGGCTGAGGGCGGGTGGCCTTGTCGACCATGATCACTCCTGGACTCCTGCATGGCGGCACCCTGCCGCCGAGACCAATGGGACCAAGGCAGGCACCCGTTGCGGCAGAGTGAATAACGTTGACCACCAGGGGAAATAACAGGGTCCTGACCAGCGGATATCCGCACCCGGCACCCCTGTCGGCACCCGGTTCGAACCGGGTTCTGAACAATCCCCGATGACGCCCTGCCCTGCCGTCATCAGCCTCCGGCCAGGACGTCCACGACGGTCGGCGCATGTCGTTGGCGTGCCCTGCCGCCGCAGCGTCCGGGACCACCGGGCCGGCCTCCTTGTGTGGGGAGCTTCCCGGCTCGGCAGCGGCGTGCCCGGTGGCAGGCGAGCGATCTCGTCTGCTCATCTGCAGCCGCTGGTCTGCCGGGCCGGTGACGTCGCGTGCGAGGAATCCTCCGGCCGCACCGACTGGAAGGCCGGGGGCCGGGACGGGCCGGTCATCGGGTGCGGCCTGCCCGCCGGCGGCGTCGCGGCGTGGTGCGGTCGGTGTGGGGGCGTTCCCACCAGGCGTGCCACCAGGCCAGGCGGTCGGCGGAGTTCTGCGGGAAGACCAGGTGGAGGGGTGGCGGCGGTCGCGGCGAGAATCGCGGCGCCCTGGACCCACCAGGGCGCCTGGGCGAGGACGGGGATGAGCGCGAGGAGCGCCGGGTACACCGACGACAGCGCCCTGGCAGGTCTGCGGGCCATGGAGGTTCCCCCTTCAGGATGTGCGGTTGGTCCCTCCACGCTGGAGTGCTTGCTGATCTTGCGGAAGCGGGAAGAGCCTGTTCCCGCGAGATGGCAACACCAGAGCCGGCCCAGGTGGGAGGATCGCGGCCACAGGCCTGGGGGACTGGTGCGAGGGGCGGGGCGGGGATGGCCGCGGAGGACGGCGCCCGGCGCTACGGGCGGGCGATGAACGAGGCCTTCAAGGCATGCGCCGCGGCGACCGGCGTCACACAGAAGCAGCTCGCCACCGAGGTCCACTCCTCCGAGGCCGGGGTGTCCCGCTACCTCAACGGGCTGCGCATTGCCCCGGCGGACTTCCTCGACAGCTTCTTCCGCTTCCTCGAGACCCATGGCTGCGGCCTCGACGACGACGCCCGCCGCGAGCTCCACGACCTGCGCCGCGAGGCCTTGCGCACCAGCACCGCGGACGCGAACCGCATCGCCTACCTGGAGGAGCTCACCTGCGGTCTGCAGGTGCGGATCGACGAGCTGCTGCAGATGCTGCAGGACGAGCGGGACCAGCATGCGCACCGGCTCCAGCAGGGCTCCGAGGAAGCGGACCGCCTTCTTCGCCTGCTGGCCGACGCCACCGGCGAACGCGACCTGCTGGAGCGGCGCGTGGAGGAGCTGCGGCGTGCCGCCCAGGACACGGACCTCCTCGCCCGGCAGCTCGCCGAAGCCGGCGAGGAGCGCCTGCGCCTGGAGGCCGGCCTGGGGGAGAAGGAACGGCAACTCCAGCACGCCACCGACTACATCCGCACGATCGAGGCGGACTGGGAGCGCGTCAGCGCACAGGCCACGGCCCTGGCCCGGGAACTGCAGGTGGTCCGCGCGCAGGTCGAGCACCTGATGAACCCGGCAGCGCCGGACACCGCACAGGCGGTGCCCGCCCTCGTCGCCCCCGGACCACAAGAGCGCACCTCACAGCCCGCTCCCGCACCGGGAAGCACCCCAGGCAGCGCGCCGGCACCACTTCGGACCGTGCCGGCTGGCCGGGCCGCAACGCGCCTGCCTCTTGCACCGCCGCCCCCTGTACGGCCCGGCGCCGGGTCTTCGCTGGGCCGCACGCGCGCGCTCCTGCTGGTCATCGGTCTGTTCCTGCTCGGGCTCGGCATCACGTTCGCGGTGGTCCAGCACCAGGACGCCGTCGCCGACCTTCGCGCCCCCACCTGCGCCGCCGCGGACGCCGACGGCGACGACTGCGTCACCGTCGAGGACGCGCGCGTGCAGGACAGGACCGGCGCCAGGGACGAGAGCGCCGTCTATCAGCTCACCGTCGTCAGGGCCTCCGGCAGGCTCGCCGCCTACGCCGTCGACAAGAGCGTCTACGACAACGCGCTACAGGGCACCACGGTCGGCCTCAAAGTGTGGAAGGGCCGGGTGGTGGAGATCCGCGCGGGAGGCAGCAGTACCCGCTTCGATCCGATCCGCTGGACCACCCTGTGGTCGCTGCTGCTCGTCTGGGGCGGCGCCGTGAGCCTGGCCTGCGCGCGTCTGCTCTCGCGTGTCAGCAGGACCAGGACGGTCATCCTTGCCGCGGCGTTCCTCGTATGGACCGAGTCCCTGGGCGAGGTGGCCGTGGACGCCGCGTCGGGGTGGAGCGCCGTGCTCGCGACGGCGTTCTGGCTGATCGCCCTGGCCCTCACCATGTGGGCCTGCATGACCTGGTGACCCAACCGCAGCGAAACGCCGGCAGCCGCGGCCTCGTCCCGGCTCCCCGCCCGTTCCCGATCCGGGAACACCGCCGTATTCACACACCGAGCCGGGATGAAAGGTTCGGATACGGGCACCGGGCGTCGTCCAGCGCCTGTCATTGCTCCTGAGGTGCCGCATTCGGCCTGTCCGGGGGTCGGCTGTTCGGCCATGATGCGGGGATGAGAACTGTGGGGGTGGACCTGGCGGCGGGTCCCGCGACGACGGCCGCGTGCGTGATCGAGTGGACCGGCGAACGTGCCGTGCTCTCCGCGCCTCGCCTGAAGTGCACCGACGAGGACCTGCTGGGCCTGCTCCTCGATCTCGATGCGGAGGACCGGGCGGGTGTCGACTGCCCGTTCGGCTGGCCGGCGGAGTTCGTCCGCGCGATGGCCGCGCACGGCGGCCACCAGCCGTGGCCCGGGCGCGGCCAAGGCAGCGCGGAGTACCGGGCGAGGCTCCGGCTGCGCGAGACGGACCTGCTGGTGTGGGAGGCGCTCAGGCCGGGACAGCCGCCGCTGTCGGTGTCGTTCGACAAGCTCGGCGCCGCAGCCGCCCGCTGGGCGCACCTGGCCGACGAGCTCGCCGCCCGGGACCGGCCGGTGGACCGCACCGGCGCGACGGGCATCGTCGAGGTCTACCCCCGGGCGGCCCGCATCCGCTGGGGCCTGGGCGCGCGCCGATCGGTCGCCGAGCTGCTCGCCGCCGCGCCCTGGCTGCACGGCGATGACGCCGTGCTCGCCGTCTACGACGGGAACGAACACGCCTTCGACGCGCTGATCGCGGCCCTGGCCGCCCGCGCTGCGCAGCGCGGCATGACCGCGCTGCCCGAACCCGGCCAGCAGGAAGCCGCCGCCCTCGAGGGATGGATCCACCTACCTGACGCCAACAGCCTCCCCGCCCTCTTGTAGGCCGAGGCCCGGCGGACCAGATGTTCCCTGCCCGGGACGCCGACGCGTCCAGGACAACCAGGCCGACATTCTCGCCGCAGGTCGGATGCCGACGCCCTGCGACCGGCCCCAAGGCGGGTCCGTGTCGCCAATAAACACCGGTCCCGGCCGCCTGCGACGGCCGGGGCTTTTCCATTTCCACCTTTCCTGTGAATTTCCGGCCCGGTAATCCGGCAAGGACCCGCTACCGGGCAGGCAGTACTCGCCGGGTGGCGTGGCCAGGTCAGGGGGACGCTGGACAGAAGCGGGACGTCCCGACCCCGACGGGAGGTGGATGCGGTGCTTGCCAGTGGTGACTCCTCGACGCCCGGGCCCGCCGAGCTCGGTGAGCGCGCCATCGCCGAGGGCGCGCTCACGCTGCGCCTGGCGGCCGCCGGCTCGGCCACGGTGCTGCTGATGGCCGGTGTCCTCGATGCGCGCTGCGCCGTGGAGCTGCCGGAGGTGCTGTTGTCGGCGGCCCGAGGCTGCCCAGGCGGCCTGGCGCTGGACCTGCGGGGGGTGGGGGAGTGCGATGAGGTGGGGGTGGCGGCGTTGGGGCGGGCGTGCGAGCACGCCCGCCGGGCGGGGAATCCGGTCGGTCTGGCGGCCGCGACCGCGGACCTGGACCGGCTGATGGTCCTCACCGACGCCCTGCACCTGGTCGCCGACCACTTCGACATCGGGCACGACCCGCAGAATCCGCCCGGCTGAGTGGCCGGGCGGGCACGTCGATGCACGGTGATGATGACCGGATGGGCGAGAGGGAAGAGTCGATCCCCGAGGCGGCGCCGGCCGGGCTCTCCGAGCTGCAGCACCTCGCGGAGCGGGCCGTGCAGGCCTGGCAGGACGGCGACCTGCAGACCGCGTACGACGCGGCGACCGCCGCCATGCCTGCCGCCGCGGGTGCGGCCGCCGCGCTGAACGTGCTCCTGGAACTCGAGCAGGCCCGGGCCGAGGACGACCAGGACGGGCCGGGTGGGCCTGCCGGCCAGTGGCTCGGCTGACCCAAGACGCGCCATACGGCCTGGAGCGTGCCCCGTTCCTGGAACCGCGCATCGAGGACGCTCTGCCCGCGGTGCCCGGCGCCCGCCGCCGGCTCGGCGAAGGCCACCCCGCCGACACCGACCTGCCGGACAACCAGGTCTGATCCGACCAGCTGCCGTCCTGGAGAGCCTGCCGGGCCGGTGCCCCGGTGGGTCGTACGGTCAACGGTGCGGGTCGTGCTGTCGCCCGCCCATCGGCCCGGCCGCTCCCTCCTTTTGGCGGCTGGGCCGTCCCGCGTCCGCGAGCGGGTCCTCGGGCCTGTCGCCCCGGCTGCGCAGGACGCCCGGGCCGCTTGCGCACCGGTCTGCGCACCCCGGCCGGGCCGGGTGCGCATGTGCGCATCCCGTTCCGTGTGCATGCGCGGCCGTCTCCGGGCCGGGTGCGCGTGCGCGCCGGGCTGCTGTGCGCACGCGCATGGGGTGGTTGCACATGCGCAGCGGGCCGGTGGGCGGCGTGCGCACGAGTGGCCCGTCGGGCCGGGGCGGGGTGCTGTCCGGGGCACCGGCTACGCTCCCCGGTCATGGACGAGGGTTTCGACGCGCGGGGCATCAAGGCTGCGGCTGGAATCGACGCGCGAGGGATCAAGGCTGCGTCCGCGGGGCCGGTCTGCCCGGAGTGCGGGACGGGGCTGCGCGCGTCTGGTCCGGGTCGGCGGCCGGTGTACTGCTCGCGGTCGTGTTCGTCGAAGGCCTACCGGCGCCGGCGCGCCGAGGGGCAGCAGAGGGCGGTGGCGGACGCCCTGATTGCCTCGCGCGTCGAAACCCCGGACGGGGCCGGCGCCGGTGCCCAGGAGCTGCTCGACGTCGCCGCTGGCGTGCAGCGCGCGGCGGCCCGCTTCCTGCAGAACCTGGAGACCTCCCGCCAGGGCGAGGCGGACCCGCGCGGGACCGAGGCCCTCGACCTCCTGGAGCGCAGCGCCACCGCTGCCGTCCAGCGGCTGCTGCGCACCGCCCACGCGCTGCGCTACGAGATGCTGGTCGCCCGCCGCCAGGCCGAGGCCGCTGCCGCGCACGGGCCCACCACGGGCGCGGGCCAATCCACCGGGCAAGCCACCGTCGGGGCCGGGCCGGCTGGCGAAGTGGATTCGTCGCGCGTCGGATCAAGCCCCAGTGGGCCGGCGCTCAATACGACGCGCGACGAATCCAGCGACCGCGCGGCCGACGCCACTTCGGCAACCCCACACCTTGTTTCCCCGCGCGTCGCAACCCCGGCGGCGCCGGCACCGGTGCAGCGCCGCCCGCTGCACCACCGCACCGCCGTCGGCAGAGCGCCGCTGCGCCTGGCCCTCGATGCGGAGCGCACGTCGCTGTCCCCGCTCGGCCGGGGCCTGGGTGATCCGACCGGGACATGGAGCGCCGCGGAAGGGGCGCTGCTCGTCGACGGCTGGGAGAGGGACCCGTCGGTGTTCGCGGTCCGCCGGCCCGACGGCGGGCCGGCCGTCGGGTGGGTGGCGATGGTCGGCGACTGGTGGGGGACGTGCATCGACGGCCGCCTGGTCATCGACGCGGCGGATGGCGAGCCCTGGCTGTCCCGGGACGTGCTCGACGCTGTCGCCCTGCTGCAGATGGCCCTCGAGCAGAACCTTGCCTGAGCCGGGCCGGTGCCCAGGGCATTGTCGGCCTTTTCCTGGCGGCAAGCCCGCCAGGGGTGGTGTAGGCAGGGGTGGAAGAGGCACGGCTCCCCGGCGGGCAATGGCGTGCAGCCGGGGAGCCGACCGTGATCCTCCCACGTCCCCTCAGCCAGCTTGTCCCCGGGCGGCTCTCCCCGCCCGACGGCGTGCGGCAGGACGGGGCGGGGCAGCGCTCCGATGCCCGCCCCAGCGCCGTCCTGAGCGGCCGTCAAGGTACAGACCAGGCACGGCGGCAGTTGAAATACTCTCTATGACTCCCCGGAGTCGTCCCCGGATGCTGCCCCGGGGGCTTCTATGCACAAGGTCCAGGCAACGGGCAGTCCGGCTTGCGGACCGCGCCCACAACGACGCCCTGCACCCCGCTACACCTGCCACGGCCCGCTCGGCGGCGCCCAGGACACGGACGGCGAGCTGGAACGGAAAGCCGCCCCGGACGACCTGGAATGCCCGGCCTGCGAGCACCAGCGCCACCCCCCGTGACGGCTGGCCCATCCCACTCGACCTTCCACCCCTCCCGCGCCCTCAAGAAGGCCGCCCAGCACGGCCTGCCCACCGGTGACCCCTGGTGGGCGGTTCGCCTGCTCCATGCCACGCGCCGGGACAAGTACGACCGCGAGAATGGTCGGGTGCCCTGAGGTAGTGCGGTGTGGCTGAAGGCGCTCCCGTATGCCTCTGTACGCTACGGAGATCGACTAGGACCGGCGTGGATACGAACACATCGCCTATCCAGCACTCATACTTTTAGCGTGACAGATACCGATGGACAGGCCTGGAAGATTTTCAGGGACGCAGTTGCGATTATTGCTGCGCTTTCCGGTATTGGGTTTGGAATTTATCAATGCCAGGCTCCAAATCAAAGCTCGGAAAAAACTAGCTCGTCAAAGCCATCGCCCAGCAACTCTTCCTCTCAGTCGCCATCGCCACCTGTGGTATCGCCCTCACCATCGTCCTCCCCGACGAGTCCTCCCGAAGGGGCAAGTACACCTCCTCCCGGAGGAACAGAAACCTCAATCGCGTCTGTTTCTCACGCATCTTGGGGAGTGGACTGCCGCCTAAGTAGAGAGGATGGGACTCCAATTATTTACGAAAACGTACATGTAAAAAATAAAGACCCTCTTAACGAGCACACCTACCAAACTGTCGTAGTGGTTGGAACCGATACCGATCACTACGCCAGCGACACTATCTACGTGGACAATGTGAAGCCGCTGGAAACCGGCAAGAACTCCACAGTAGACTCTAACCCTTCGACGTCTGTGACCAACGTCCCCGACGGGCCCGTCCCATGCAAAATCACGGAGATCACAGATTATGATACTGGTGCCGTAGTCGAGGCATGATCTTCCTGTCGGGATCAGCTGGCCCTCATGGGGTGGCGGTAGCCACCTCCGGCAAGTTGCAACCAGCCAGTGCATCGGTAATGAAAGCGTTGGCTTCATGCTGCGTTAGACGATACGAGTAGCCAGGGGCTGTCCATTCAGCCATCAGCTCTTGCCACGTGGCACCCCTGTTATTATATTTGTCGCAGATATCATTGGACTCGACAAGGATGAACTGGTCATCCCAGCTGGCTGCGGACGCCACGTCACGTCGTACTGTCGAAAGAAATTCATCCTCGGTCGTAAGCGAGGAAGGTGGAGATGCTATTGGGGTTGACTGCGGCGCGCTTTGCGTTGTTGTAGCAGTGATTGTTGTCGTTGCCTGCTCCGTTACGGTCTCAGTTGCTTGAGCAGTAACTGTTGTTGATTGGGCGATGATAGAATTGGAGGCCTTTCCGCTTCCGCCTCCGCTACAGGAAGCCAAGCCGAGCGCTAAAACCCCAGCAGTAGCCAATGCGGCCAGCCTGGCGGTATTCTTTGCCATTACTACCCCAGAGGATTATGGGATAACTTTCTAATCCCATCTTCTTCTAGCTCACCACGGCTTACCTCATGGCGCATCTCCACAGCGCATGGTTACTTATGGTAGCGGCGTTGAGTAGTGCGGCATCCGGTTCACTTGCGCGGACCTATTAGCCTTTTTTGAAATCAACTTGCCAGGCTCCAGGGACCTGATCGTCGCCAAGTACCGCAACGGCCCCACCGCCACCATCACCGTCGCCTTCCAGGGGCACTACAGCTGTTTCGTCGACATGACCCGCGAAGAAGAAGTCGGCCGGCGCTTCGAGAACGACGACGCCTACGAGCCCGACTTCACCCCGTCGGCGCCGCCACCCCGCAGCCCACCGAGTGCCCCGGTTGGAGCCCCACCTCCAACCTGGCCTCCGACCTCGCACTGTAAAAGACCCGGGAACGGCCCTGAGAGCCCCTCAGGGCGACTGAAGGCCCCGACCGCGCAAGGCCGGACGAGGCGTGATCGCCCCACAGAAGGCGATCTAGAGCCTCGCCCTGGGCGGTGTAGGGCTCAGATTCCGTGTCCTAATCTCAGGCTCGATGGCCAAGTGATGGCAGACGGGACGCGGGTTTGAGACGGGTAGATCAGGGGTGTGACGTCTCAGTTTCGTGTCCTGATCCCAAGCCGACCGGGGGCCTCGCAACGCACGGTGCAGCGCTGGCTGAAGGGCGCTGCTGCACCGAAGCCGGCCGCGAGCGGGCAGATCGAGCGGCGGGTCCGCGCCGGGTGGCAGCCGCGGGTGAAGCAGCGGGTCCGCCGCCAGGCCGAGACTGCCGGGTTCATGCTGCATGTGCAGGGCCGGTTCGGGTTCTCGTCCGCCGGCGGGTCGACGGATGATCCGCGGAAGCGGTTGATCACGCAGCAGATGCCCGGCGAGGTGGCCCGCCGCCTGTACGAGGCCCGCGACGCCGGAGCATCGGAGGCCGCGCAGCAGCGGATCCTCGCCGACGCACTCGGCGAGCAGTACTTCCAGGACCGTGGCCGCCGCGCCGCTGGCCTGTCGGTCGAGCTGACCGACCTCGGCTGGGTCGACATCGAGGCCCTCTGACCGGCCGGGGCTGCTACGTGTCGCCGAAAAGTGCAGTCCCGGCCGCTTGTATCGGCCGGGACCACCTTTTTGCTGCGCGCGGACCGTGAATTACAGGGTCCGATATTAGAAAGGGCTCGGAATGCCACCGGCTTGTGATCGATAGCGAACACTCCGTCAGTGCGGCCAGGGCTGAGGCGACTGCCCGCCTGGACCGCCGGCCCTGCTCAGGTCTCCCGGAAGCGGATCAGCGGAGGGTGTTCCACGGCGTCCGGATCGGATCTGGGGTCGTAGGCGGCCAGGTCGGCAGTCCGTACCCACTCGGCGATCCGCAGCCACTCCCGGTGGTCCGCCTCACAGGTGAGCACCGACTCGTCGGCGTTCGGGTCCTCCAGCGCCAGGCCCCGGACATGGTGCAGCCGATCCAGCGCCTTGCCCGCCGCCCGGTCGATCTCGGCCGGTGTCATCCCGTCCGCGTCCCGGCACACCAGCGCCCGGTGGAACCGGTCCGCGACGACGTCGAGGCGTTCTTCGACGGCCTGGACGCCGCCAAGACCCGCAAGACCCTGGCCGGGCTTTCCACCGGCTTCGCCGACCTGGACCAGCTCACCAGCGGCCTGCTGCCCCGCCAGCTCGTCGTGATCGGCGCCCGGCCGGGCGTCGGCAAGTCCACGCTCGCTCTGGACTTCGCACGGGCCTGCGCCCTCCACCAGCAGAAGCCGGCCGCGTTCTTCTCCCTGGAGATGGGCCGCGCGGAGATCGTGCAGCGGCTGTTCTCCGCGGAGGCGAAGGTCGCGCTGCATCACATCAAGGCCGGCACGGTCACCGACGACGACGTCCAGCGCCTCGCCCGCCGGACCCCCGAGGTCATGGACGCGCCGCTGGTGCTCGACGACTCCCAGGAACTCACCCTGATGGAGATCCGCTCCCGGGCCCGGCGCATCGCCCAGCAGCACGGCGGCCTCGGCCTGGTCGTCGTCGACTACCTCCAGCTGATGCAGTCCGGCGGCACCTGGCGCTTTGAGAACCGCCAGCAGGAGATCAGCGACATCTCCCGCAACCTCAAACTCATGGCCAAGGAACTGGAGTGCCCGGTCGTGGCGCTCTCCCAGCTCAACCGCGGCCCCGAGCATCGCACCGACAAACGCCCCATGGTCTCCGACCTGCGCGAGTCCGGAGCGATCGAGCAGGACGCTGACATCATCATCCTGCTCCACCGCGAGGACATGCACGAGAGGGAGAGCGCCCGCGCCGGCGAGATCGAACTCAACGTCGCCAAGCACCGCGGCGGACCGCAGGCCATGATCACCGCCGCGTTCCAGGGCCACTACAGCCGCATCGTCGACATGACCCGCGATATGGACTGACCGCCGCCACCCCACGCTGACGGCCCGCCCGTACCCCACCGGAGCCGGGCAGGCCGGCTGCCCGGGAACGGCTTGCCCGACCGGTCGCCCGGCTTGCCCAGGGCTTGCCCGCCCGGTTGGCAAGCCGGGCCGGTTGGACAAGCCGGGCCGGGCGCCCGCCCATGATCTGTCATACCGCCATGAATCGGGAGAGATTACGCATGGGAGAGATTGATGAGGGCCTGGAGCGCGCGATGCGCACCCGGCCGATTCCGCAGTCCGTGCCTGCCCGGGTGCGGTTCCTGGTGAAGGCTGCGAAGGGCTCGACGGCTGCTGTCGCGCAGCAGCTCAACGTCTCGCAGCGCACCGTCCAGCGCTGGCTCAAGGGCGCCGCGTCCCCGAAGCCGGCCGCCGCGCAGGCGATCGCCGACGCGGTCCGGGCTGGCTGGCAGCCGCGGGTGCGGCAGCGGGTGCGCCGGGCCGCCGAACGCGACGGCTTCGTGCTGAGCGCCAGCGCGCAGTTCGGGTTCGCTTCCGCGGCCGGTTCCACTGACGATCCCCGGCTGCGCCTGATCACGCAGCACCTGCCGGGCGACGTCGCCGCCGCCCTGTTCGCCGCCCGGGACGCCGGCGCGTCCGAGGACGACCAGGCCGCCATCCTCGCCGCCGGGCTGCAGGAGCACTACTTCCGCGACGGCGGGCGCCGCGCCTCCGGCCTGGCGGTGGAGTTCACCGGGATCCAGTGGGCCGACTTCGGCGTCCTGTGACCGCGCGTCTGGCCCGGCCGGATCGTTTCGGCGCCCCGCGGGCTGCATCCCGGGGTGGGCGGATCTGATCGGCTGGAATGGCCTACGCAGGTCAGGATCGGTTTTCCGATCGGCCCGTGATCGGCGGCCGATCGGTCCCGCAGCCGATCACAGGCCGATCCGCGGCCGATCGCCAGCCGATCCCAGGCCGATCGGCCACCGATCCGGGGAGGCCCCAGGCTCCTGTGGGACCGCCACGTGCGCGCACCGCGCGCGCACGTGAGGAGCCCCGGTTTCGGCGACGGTCCATGACGGTGGCGGCGCGGCCGTCCGTCCCCGCTCGTGGGACGCCGGGCCGGTTGGTTGCCCCCGGAGTTGCGCCCGGAGTTGCCTGCGGAATGGTCTGCGGAGTTGCCCGGCGAGTTGCCTGCGGAGTTGCCCACGGAGTTGCCTGCGAACGGCGCCGTGCGGTGCCTGGTCAAGGGGTCTGACCTGCGGGACAAGGGGCGGGACAAGGGGGCGCAGGGACGCCGACTACTTCCCTGGGACACCCCTCGGCGGTTGGTCACGGCAGTACCGGCCCGCTGCGCCCGGCCGTCTCGTATGCCGGAATCCGAGGTAGGCCCCAGGGTGGGACCGACGGTAGGGCCCGCCGTTGGCCCGACGGTTGGCCGCCCGGTAGGAGTCGTGGTAGGGGCATGCCTTTGGGTAACCTGCCCGTTTTCCCAGGTCAGACCAGGTGGGCAAGCCGGTTGGTGTCGAGGACACCTCTTCCCACGCGATAGCCGTGGAGAGGTCTGGATGAAACCCGGGGCGCGGCACGACCGTCCTGGCCGAACCGCCCCGCGGGTCGTGCCGACCGCACGGAAGCCCTGTACGGCCGCCTAACGTCCCGTCAGCCGCTCGCTGGTCTCCCAGTGTCCCGAAGCGCTGCACGGCCGCCACAGCCCCGGTGAGCCCCCGGGTCGTGCCGATCCCTGTCCTCCCGCCCGTGGGTGGGTGGGGCTCGCCCTGCTGCGCCGGGCTGTGGGCCGATCACCAACCACAACTCTCAACCGGCCGGGCCCGACGCGGTCGGGGTCCCAGACGCTCGCGCGCGTCGCTCGCGCGCGACCCGCCGCCCGGCGCCGCGGACAGGGTCGGACGGGCCGTTGGCCCGACGGGCGGACCGACCGTTGGCCGCGCGGTCGGATCCTGGGTCGCACGCTAGTAGGACCGCCACCGCAGCCACCCGACCCGCTTGCGCAGGCCGGCCCGGGTGGGCAAGCCGCCCGGCGCCGAGAACACCTCTTCCCACGCGATAGCCGTGGAGAGGTCCGGCAAGTCGGGGGCGGCGTCGCGCCCGGGCCCTCTCGCGTGCGCGCGTGGGCGCCCCTACGCGTTGGCCCCGCCGCGGACGCGTATTTCATCGCGAAATTTTGCTAACGGGGCCGGTTGCGAATTTCGGTGCCGACGGGAGCCGCGGGCCCGTCCGGCCGTCCTCGCTCGAACATCCGGTGGGGCCGGAAGAGACCGTCCGGTCCGGCCGGCACCCCGATCGTCGGCCGCCGGGGAGCTACGGCAGGTCGGGGTGCTGCATGCCGGGGGGGCGGGGTCTCGGTGACGATCTCGTACATGCCCGGGCCGACCTTGCGGAACCAGCCGCCCACAGCCTTGGCGAGCCGGGCCCGCTGGACGTCCAGGCGGTCCATCGCGACCCCGGGCAGGATCTCCACGTACTCGCGGACCAAGGCGATCTCCTCCGGCGTCAGGTCGGACTCGGGCACGGCACAGCCTCCACAGGTCGATGAGCTTTCAATCAAAATAGCCCAAATGGGACATTCCTGCTAAAAGGCTATCCGCCTGTGACCCGCTCCAAGGCCGTCAAGGCGAGCGCAGACCCGCCATCACGGCGGGACGCCGGGGCCGTCAAGGTACCCCTGCCCAGGGCCCGGGAGACCTTGACGGCGCAGGTCACGTACACGCCCGTCTGCACCCAGTCGTCCTCCCGGCTACCGGGGCCGGCTGCGCCTGGGCGGCAGCCGGCCGGATGGCACTGCACCGCCCGTTCCGGCCGGCTCGGCGCCACCGGCGGCCCGCTCGTACAGCCGCTCGCTTGGGCGCCCGTTTGGATGCGCGTCTGGGCGCTCGCTTGGGTGCCCGTTTGGCGTCCGTCCCGGAGCCGGGCCCTGGTGTATCAGTGCAGCTCAGCTGGCCGATCCGGCGAACTCACCGGTCCGACTTACCTTCCGGGGCGCTCTCCTGACGATGGACAGGGTGGGCGCGGCGGTCGGCTTTTGGTCGGACGCTGCGCTGCGCCTTTTCTTCCTGCGTCCGGCTGGGGCCGGCCGCGCGGTCGGGCTGGGGACGGGAGCGGGGTGAGCGGGGCCGTCAAGGTTGGCGACCGACCGCCATCAAGGTTGGATCCGGGGCCGTCAAGGTATCCGCCGATCACCCGGCGGATACCTTGACGGTGCAGGTCACGGCCGGTGCGCGCCCGAGTGCGCACCGGCCGTGCACCCGCCGGTCAGAGGGCAAAGTTCTTCTCCAGCCACGCCCGGTACGCCTGCCACATCTCGATGCCGAGCCGCGCGCAGCGGACCTTGAGAGCCGGCTTGATCTCCTGGGCACGTAGGCGCCCATCTGCACCCAGTCGCCCTCCCTCACCACCGGGGCCGGCTGCGCCCGGGGCGGCAGGCTCGGCGGCGGCGTGGGCGGTCTGGTCGTATCAGGTTCCTCGTCTGCTTTCTCATGCGGTTTTGTATCTGGTTTCGACTAGAGAAAAAACACCCAAAGTCGATCGGAGGAAACCGCGCAGTGCAATCCCGATTAGTTCACCCGGCTCGATGTCGACTTACCTCTGAGCGCCCTCTGCCCTGCCGATGGAATGGTGGTGTGGGGTGGGGATCGGGTATGCACGTCAGCCGACCGGGAATCGAGGCCGCGCGGTGCAGCTCCTGATGTCACTCCCGATGCAGCTCCCGATGCTGCTCCTGATGTCGGCACCCCCGATCGGCCCGATAGGGGGCATCAGTGCAGCTCAGGCCGCCACCCAAGGTGGCTGGAAATTCTGACATCCCTCTCTCCTGCCCCTTCTGCTTCTCCTGCTGGTGGGCGGCACGGCGTACGGACGGGTCGCCAGGCCTGCGGCGCCCATCAGCCGGCCCGCCGGGGCGGACCGACAGGCCGGCCGCCCGGCGCCCCTGGCCGGGCGCCCCTGGCCGGGCGGCCTGGCTGCGGTGCTGACTGCGGTGCCGCATGCGGGCCTGACAAGGGTGCTGCACCCGGTGCTGACTGCGGTCACCCAAACCCTCGGCGGCCCGGCCAAAGCCACAGGTCAGAGCACCCGTCAAGGCCTGCTGAGCCCCCGACAACCCCTTCTGTCTGTCCCTCTCCCCTTGGCTGGCTTGGTGTGGTGGTGCGGTTTGGGTGACGGTCCGGACGGCAGGGGTTCCCACCCTGCCGGGAGCTGGTGGTGTGGTGAGCGCCCGGCGGTGCCGGCCGCGCTGCCGGACGCCGCCCAGGCCCCGCGGCACTCCCATCCCCGTGCCCGACTGCGCACCCCACTGCATGCCCCACTGGGTGCCCGACTGCGTACCCGACTACGTGCCCCGACCATCCATGCTGGCCCGGACGTTCCACCAGCTCAGAGCGCCGATCAAGGCGGCTGGCAGCCATGACAACCCCCTCTGCGCGCCCTCTCGCGGAAGACATGGTCCGGGAACAGGTGGATGCGGGTTGGGTGTGGGGTGGGTTGGGGTGGTGGTGTGGGGTGTGGGTGGGGAAGGGCGGGCGGGCGCGCATCGGTGGTTCCGGCTCGCGCTGCGCTGGCCTTCTTGAGGCGGCGCCCGGCCGGTGGCCGGGCGCGGGGGTGGGGCCGGCCTGGAGGCGGCATCCGGCATGCTGGGACAGCAGGCCGGATGCCAGCCATCCTCATTTAATGGGGCGATCGGGTGACGTATAAGGAATGGAATTCGGCCTGGCGGCCGGATGGGCAGGTGGCTTGTGGCGGGATCGGCTGACGGGGGGTTTCTGATACCGCCCGGCCCTGGTTTGGATGGGGTCGGGCGGTGGGTTTTCTGGCCGGATGGGGAGGGGTGCTGCGGCGGGATCGCCTGACGGGCCGAGTTTGATACACACCCGGAGGGGTGGCCCGGGTCGAGCCCGGCGGAGCGGCCATGCCGGGGGCAGGCCGCACGGTGATCGACCGGCCCGGCGTCCCCCGATCCATCCCCCGACGGACGGTCAGCCCGACCGCCCCGGGCCACCCCTCCCCCTAGCCAGCCCTACCCTACATCAGCCAACAGCTCAGCTCACACCTGTGATCAGGGCTCAGCCACCCGGGCCGCCGGAGCGAAGCGGAGCGGCCCCGGGAGGGGAGCGAAGCGGACCGACCAGGCCCGGCGCAGCCGGGCCGGCCTGACCGAAGGTCAGGCAGATCGGGAGAGGGTGGTGTTGGGTAAGAGTGTATGGTTGTTCGGGTAGA
>NZ_JBFBJY010000071.1:0-44277 GCF_040702125.1 Kitasatospora sp. NPDC085895
ACTCCCCCGACGACCCGGATGGCCGTCGACCTCGTCTACGAGTCGCACTCCACCAAGGAACCCCCCACGGATTCCTGCCCACCGACCGGCCCCGGGGGTCACCGGTCCTTGAACTCCTCGATGGCCGAGCGGACGGCTCGCTGCATCGCCTCGCTCCCGGCGTGCCCGGAGTCCTCGACGATGTGGAGCCGTGCGTCCGGCCATGCCTCGGCCAGTTCCCACGCCGTCTGCACCGGACAGCCCATGTCGTGCCGTCCGTGCACGAGTACGCCGGGGATCCCGGCCAGGCGGTGGGCGTTGCGGAGCAGTTGGTCCTCCTCCAGCCACGCGCCGTTGCTGAAGTAGTGGGCGCAGATCCGCACGAAGGCGATCCGTGCGTCGACCTCCCGGTCGCTGTACATGCCGGGCACGCCGTTGGGCTGGTTCGAGACGACCGCGTCCTCCCAGGCGAGCCGGTCGGCGGCGGCCCTCGCCCGGACCGCCCGGTCCGGGTGCTCCGTCAACCGGGCGTAGGCGAGCAGATCGCTGTCCCGCTCGTCCTCGGGGACGCCGTCGCGGCCCCGGTCCCACGCCTCGGGGTGGAACCGTCCGGCGCCGCGGTACAGCCAGTCGATCTCGGTGCGGCGGCTCGTCATCACCGCCGGGACGACGATCTCGGTGACCGCTCGGGGTGTTGCTGCGCGTACGCCAGGACGAGGGTGGCGCCCCAGGAGCCGCCGTTCAGCAACCACCGGTCGATGCCGAGGTGTTCGCGCAGCCGCTCGATGTCCTCGATCAGGTGCCGCGTGGTGCTCGGGCTCATGTCCGCGGCAGGGTCACTGGCGTGCGGCGTACTGCGGCCGCAGTTGCACTGGTCGAAGCGGACGACGCGGTAGCGCTCCGGTCCCAGGCCCTCGTCGGCCGCCGCGGCGCGCCCGCTCCCGGGCCGCCGTGGACGTTCAACGCCGGCTTGCCCCGGGGGTTTCCGAGCTGTTCGTAGGAGATGCGGTTGCCGTCCCCGGTGTCGAGGAAGCCGCTGTCGTAGGGACCGGTCGGAGGATGGAGTTCAACCACGGCGGCTCATCGTAGGCGGCTGCCGCCCGGCGGGAAAACGGTTTGCCCGCGGGCCCCGACCCCGGCCATGATCGCCCACATGTACATGTAACGGCTGCCACACGGCAACGACCGACCTGTCGCGCGGTCCACCTCCGGGCCTGGCCATTCGGCCCCGAGGCGACGACTCGCGCCCTCGTGTGCATCCGTCATGTTCCAGGAGCCCCGGCCCGGCCGCGAGCGCTCCTGCCGAGTCCTGAAAGCAACCACAGCCATGAATACCGACCGCAAGGCCCTGTGGGCCGTGCGTCAGTCCGCCCTGCCCACGGTCGTGCGCCCCTGCCCGGACTGCTCCGGCACGCGGCACCGCCCCACGGGCCGGATCCGCGTCAACGCGAGCGGCAAACTCCTCGACGTCTGGCTCCTCCTGGGCTGCGCGGCCTGCGACCGGACCTCGAAGGTGCCCGTCCACGAACGCGTCCACGTCTCGTCGCTGGAGCCCGCTCGGCTGGTGGCGTACGAGAACAACGACCCGGCCGTGGTGCGGGAGCTGACGGTGAGTGCGTCGCTCGCCGCGAAGAACGCCTACCGCCTCGACTGGACGGGAACCTGGGCGCTGGAGATCCGCACGCCCCTGCACGCGCTCGACGACCCGACGCCGCTCACCGTGCGGGTCGGCTTCGAGCTGCCCGTGCCGGTGCGCGTGGAACGGCTGCTCATGCTCGGCCTCGGTGTGAGCCGCGGCGCGGTGCGGCGCCTGGTCGCGGACGGGCGGGTCCGCCTGCCGCTGGCCCTGGACGCCAAGGCGCACCGGGACTTCGAACTCACCGTCCACGCACCGGGCGCCGCCGGCGCCGCGCAACGGCCGGAGCTCCTCGGCGGTCCGGACACCGAGCGCACCGGCCCGACCCGCATCGGGCCGGCCGACCCGCACCGGTTCGCACGCCCGGTGACGGCGGGAGCGTAGCGGCGTGACGGCAGGGCCTCCCGGACCGCGCGAGGGCGCAGTCGGCCTTCGAGCCGCCGGGAGGCCCTGCCCCTGGCGGTGTCGTTGACGATTCGACGGTTCTCGTCCGGCGTCACCCTGCGGAGCAGAGGCCGTCGTTCGGGCAGAACATCGCCCACACCGCGTTGTAACCGGGCTGGACGGTCAGGCTGACCGGGTCGGGGCCGGCGTTGAGGTACGACCCGGGGTCCGGGGTGGCCGTGAAGGTGACCGTGGTGCCGACCGGGAACGAGGCGGCGCAGGTGCCGGTCGGGTTCTCCTGGCCGACGCCGTTCCACGGGTCGGCAACGGTCTGGTGGCAGTTGATGCCGGCGGGTCGGCTGGTGACGGTGCCGCCGCCCCAGCCGTCGCTGACCCAGGAGTACACCTGGCCCTGCGGGGCTGGAGCGGCGGCCCTGGCGGTGAACGGAGCGGCGGTGCCGAGCGCGGCGGCGGTCACCAGGGCGGTGGTGACCACGATCGTGCGGCGGACGGCGCGGGCCCCGAACGGCTGCAGGGCGGATCTGACGGTCATGACGGTCGCCTCCCGCGGACGGTGCGGGTTGCCCGCGGATCGTGGTGGTCCGCGGGCGCCGCGGTGGCGCCGGATCTGATGTTCATGGGCGGCTTCCTCAGTGCTCGGTTCGCACCCCCACCACTCCAGTGTCCGCGCGAACCGGCCTGCGCAACACCCCGTCCGGCGGGCCGACTTCCTGTCACCGGGAGGCCACTGAGCATGACCGGGACTCAGGCGGCGGGCAGGAACGAGCCCACAGCCGGGCATCGGCCGGCAGGTGCGAGCACAGCCGCGCCGACGGGCCCGAGGTGCAAGGACGGTGTCCGGAACCGCCGACCACGGACCGTGCTCACAGGCACGGACGGTGACGTCCGACAGGCTTCGCACAGAACGTGACGCTCCCTCATGAATTGTCCGGCGGGTCCGGACGGGGCCCGCGCCGGGGACCAGCGGGTGCGGGTGCGGTACTGCGGGTCGTGGAAGTCGGCGTGGTGGCCGCGGCCGGTCAGGTCCCGGGCCCAGAGTCCGAGGAAGGCCCCGGTGAAGCCGAGGGCGCGGCGGCCACCGGCGTCGTGTTCCTCGGCGTGTTCGTCCGGGAGGACGGTGGCGTCCAGCAGCGGGCCGAAGGACTGCCGGCCGTCGCCGTGGTCGTAGCGCAAACGCAGCTGCGGGCCGTCGAGGTCGAGGCCGAGCCGGACGGTGGTGCCGGCGGTGAGGGGCCGCTGTCCGGTCTCGTCGACGGTGGTCACGCCGCGGTCGCAGCCTGCCCGGCGCAGCCCGGTGCGGCCGGTGCGGTCGGCGGTCAGGTGCAGGAAGTACCAGTTGCGGGTGTTGTCGTAGGCGGTGATGCCTGCCAGGTGCTGGAAGCCGGTGGGGGGCGAAGTCGACGGCGGCCTCGAAGGTGCAGTGCCGGGCGGTCGCGCGGCGCGCGGCCGGGGAGGCTCCGGTGAGGCTCTGCGGGGAGCGGTCGCCGCGCAGCCGGAGGCCGCCGGGGCGTTCGGTCGCGGAGATCCAGTCGGGTGCGGCCGGGCGGTGCAGGGTGGACCACTCCGGCCCGAGCAGGGGTCTCCGGGCCGGGCGGCCGGGCCGGGCAGCCGGGCCGGGCGGCGGGTCGGCCGGCGGGTGGGGGTGCGGGGCGGGCGGGCCGGCGGTGCCGCGACCGCGGCCTCCGGGAGGCCGGTGCGGGTGCGCGGCCAGCCGTCGTCGGTCCAGTGGACGGGAGCGAGGGCGGTCTCCCGGCCGAGGATGCACGGGCCGTGCCGGCCTTCGGGCCGGGCGACCAGGTACGCGAGGTAGGTCGAGCCGTCGGGGGTGTCGACGAGGCTGCCGTGACCGGCCTTCTGCAGGGGCAGGTCGGGGTGGTCGCGGGAGGTGAGCAGCGGGCCGGCCGGGTCGGGCTCGTAGGGGCCGGCGAGCGTGCGGGAGCGGGCGACGGTGACCTGGTGGCCGTAGCCGGTGCCGTCGTCCGCGGTGATCAGGTAGTACCGGTCGCCGCGGCGGTGGAGGCTGGGGCCTTCGATCCAGCCGGCCCGGGGCGGGAGCAGGAGCGGGACCGGTTCGCCGACGAGGCGGCGTCCGGCGCGGTCGTAGCGGGTGGCCTCGAGTCCGGCGCTGCCGCCGTGGCCGGGGCTCCGGTGGACCAGGTCCCGCGAGTGGTGCAGCCGCACGCCGGGGTACCACTCGAAGGTGGGGGTGGCGAGGTGGTGGTCCTCGCCGACGCGCAGGATCGACGGGTCCGGGTGCGAGCCGGGCAGCACCGGATTGTGGATCCCCGCCGTCTCCGGCCTGCGCGTCCGCCCGTCCACCCGTGCCCTCCGCGTCCGCCGGCCGCCGGGGGCCGGCGGGCGGGAGGAACGCTACGGTCGAACACGTTCGCGGACAACGGCGGTCTCCGCCGTGTCCTCCCTGTCGGAGGCTGCCGCTACGCTGCGGACCGCAGACTTCCCGTCAGGAACGGACCCGCTCCATGGACCTCGTCTTCGCCGGCCGCGTCATCGAGTGGCGCGGGCCCTCGCCGTTCTACTTCGTGCCCGTGCCGGAGGAGCAGTCCGCCGACGTCCGCGAGGTCGCCGCGCAGGCCACCTACGGCTGGGGCGTCGTCCCCGTCGACGCCCGGATCGGCGGCGTCGCGTTCGCCACCTCGCTCTTCCCGAAGGACGGCGGCTACCTGCTCCCGCTCAAGGCCGCCGTGCACACGTCGGGGGCCCTCTCCGCCGGGGACGAGGTGAGCGTCGAGATGACCGTCCGCCTCGACCGCCGCACGGCCCGGCCGTAGCCCGGCGCAGCCCGGTCGGGACCGGCCGGGATCGGCGACGGAGCAGCCGGCGGCGGGTCAGCCGGTGAAGGGGAAGCTCGGCAGGCTCCGGCAGGCGGCTTCGGGCGGCGTGCCCGGACGGGGCGGCGCGGGGGCGCCCGTTCCGGTCACGTGGAGCCCGGTCAGCACCGCGGCGGTGACGGCCAGGACGGGCAGCAGGTACCACCGGGCTGCGCGGCAGCGGGGAGAGCACCGCGCCGAGCAGCAGCAGGACGACGAACACGACGGCCCACACGGAGCGGGTGGCCGCGGCCGTCCGGGGGTCGGGTTCGTGGTCCTGGGTGAGGCACCGGTACCAGGTCTCCGTCACCCGACCGGCGCCGTGGAGGACGCCCCCGGTGGCGAGCACGAAGGCCGCGAGGACCCACGGCGCCGCCCAGCCGCAGCCGCTGGCCGGCCGACGGGCCTTCACCGCTTCCGTGCCACCCCCGAGTTCGCCCTGTGGTTCGCGACGCGCCCGGCGCGTCCGCGGTTCCGGACCGGACGGCCGGGGCACCGCGCCCCCGTACCGGCCGGCGCCGGTACGGGGGCGCGCGCCCGCGGATCAGCCCGTGGCGCCCCAGCTGTGCGCCACGTCGATCACCAGCCGGCCGTCGAGCTGGAGGACGCGGTACGGCAGCCGCGCCCGGACGCCGAGCCCGATCTGCGTCTCACCCGCGTGCGAGCCGCCGCCCCGGGCCTCGACGAAGGTGGGGTAGCCCGTGAAGTCGAGCCCGGGCAGCTTCTCCCCCGTGCGCAGCGGGTAGGTCGTGTTCCAGTCGGCGTCGGTGGTGTGCGCGCCGATGACGATGTTCAGGACCTTGCCACCGGCGACCGGGATCAGCCGGTCGTCGGTGGTGGTGCCGATCGGCGAGTCCCGGTAGTCGATCCGGTACGCCACCGGGTCGGCGGGCGACGAACCGGGCACGTCCACGACCATGCGGTCGAAGCAGGGGTGCGTGCCCGTCCTGATGCCGGTCATGTACCGGTAGGCGTCCGTCCCGGCCCGACCGGCCTTGTCGAGGCTGCCCCAGCCCGAGTCGCACTGCACGGCGGCCGTCGCCGTCCCCGTCGCGGCGGCGGCCGGCATCACCGCCGATCCGAGTCCCACCAGCGCGAGTGCCACCGGCAGTGCCGTCCAACGTCGCATGTTCCGTTCCCCGTTCGATGAGTCGGTCGTGTACCCCTACAGACGCCTCGGACCCCGCCCGGGGTGTCACGGCGCCGCGAAGTCAGGACGTGTGGCGGGCCGCTTCCGGGGCAGCCGGTCCGTCGGGGGACGCGCCGGGGCGGGAACGGCCCGCCCGGCACCCGCGACACGAAGGAGGGCGCGATGAGCGACATCGTGATCTGGGACTTCCGCACGACGTCCGGCCACGTCGCCGGGAGCGACCTGGTCGGCTTCCACGTCGAGGCCACCGACGGACCCATCGGCAAGGTCGACGAGCTGTCCGAGCGGACGGACTCCCAGTACCTGGTCGTCGACACCGGGCCGTGGATCTTCGGCAAGCACGTGCTGCTCCCGGCGGGCACCGTGGTGCGCGTCGAGCAGGAGGAGAAGAAGGTCTACCTCGACCGCACCAAGGACGAGATCAAGAACAGCCCCGAGTACGACCCGGACCGGCACGACCCGGCGGACGACGACTACCGGGAGGCGTACTCCGCCTACTACGGCACCTACTACGGCGGTCCGGTCTGACCGGACCCGTCCGACCGGACCCGCAGCGGGCCGGGCCACCGCGCACGTCGGCGGCGGCCCGGCCCGCGTGCGTGCGGACGGCGCACCCGGGCGGCGGCGGTGTCCGGGCCGTCCGCCGGCCGGCGTCAGGGGCGGAGCAGCCGTCGAGTTCCCGGAGCTCGCTGTCGGCCTCGTCGAGGCGCGGGTTGTTCAGCCGTGCGGTCCGGCGCGGGCGCGGGGGGGTGTGCGGCGGGGAAAGCGGGGCAGCCGGGCCACAGGAAGAGGCCACGAGGGGAGGCCCGAGATGGACCACCGTGACAACGCGCTGAGGGCGATGGGCTGGGCACGCACCCTGCCCGTGTCGAGCGGCGTCCGGGCCGGCCGTGCCTGGGCGCGCCGTCACCTCGACGCGCTCGGCTGGACGGTGCACGCACCCGAGACCGCCGATGCCGTCGTGCTCACCGTGTCGGAGCTCATCACCAACGCCCACATCCACGCCCGCAGCGACGCCGATCTCGTCCTCACCTGGGACGGCTCCTGCCTCTACGTCAGCGTCCACGACGACTCGCCGCAGCTCCCGCGCCCGCGCGAGGCCGGGCCCGAGGCCACCTCCGGCCGCGGCATGCGCCTGGTCGACGCCCTCGCCGACGAATGGCAGAGCCGCCCCGACGCCCGGGGCAAGACCGTCACCGCCTGCTTCCACCCACCCGGCCGCCCCGGCCACTGAGCCCTGCCGGGGCGTCAGTCCTGCGGAGTACCGGGGTCTCCGTCGAAGAGCCGCCTGAGCAGGCCGTGGAGTCGGGTGCGCTCGGCGGCGGAGAGCGGGGCGAGGAGTTCCGCCTGGACGGCCTCGGCCTCGGCCTGCAGTTCGCGCAGGGCCGTCCGTCCGGGGTCGGTGACGGTGACCCGGATGCGGCGGCGGTCGGCGGGGTCGCGGGAGCGGTCCACCCAGCCGGCCGCGGCGAGTTCGTCGACGACCTTGGCGATGTCGCTGGGGTCGACGGACAGCCGCACCGAAAGGTCGCGCTGTGCGTGCGGGCCGAAGTCGGCGAGCGCCGCGAGCACGGCCAGGTGCCACAGCCGCAGTCCGCGGCGGGCGAGCCGCTCGGCGAGTCGGGTCCGGGCGGCCTTGCCGGTGCGGGACAGCAGGTAGGTGCTGAGGTCCAGCAGGCTCGGCGGGACGGCGGTGGGCTCGTTCACGACCCAATTCTAGGTCAGGACCTATAGTGGGTGTAGACCCACTATTTCGAGGAGCCTTCGTGGACGCGCTGCACCCCCGCCTGCTGGTCGACCGGTTCGCCGAGACCTTCCGCTTCTACCGGGCGGTCCTGCCCGAGCTCGCCGGCGCCGAACTGGCCCGGGGGAACGCCGAAGGCCCCTACGCCAGTTGGGACGTGGCCGGGCAGGGGGTGCTGGCCCTGTTCGACCGTGCCGCACTGGCCGCCGCACTCGGCACCGACCCCTCCGGCACCGGACCGGCCCTCGGCGGCGGCAGCGACGGCGGTGACGGCGGCGGTGGCGTGATGTTCGTGTGCCGGGTCGGCGACGTCGACGCCGGGTACGCCCTCTGCCTGCGGCACGGCGCCGAGCCGGTCGCCGCCCCCACCGACCGCCCGCAGTGGGGTCCGGGCCTGCGCACCGCCCACCTCCGCGACCCCGAGGGCACCCTCGTCGAGCTGCAGTCCTACTGACCCGCCCGGCCACGGCCGGGCCCGGCCCGCCACCGCCCACCCGCGCAGGCAACGGCGCAGCCCGGCGAGAGCCCCGAAACGCTCCCGATGCCCGTCCGGGCGGAACGGTGACGCCCGATCAGCTCGACACGGCAGGTACGGCAGGTACGGCGGGCCACGGGCTCAGGCCGTGAGCGCGGCCAGCTCCGCGTTGGCGCGCTCGGCGACCAGGGCGAGCACGCGGCCGGCGGCGGCCAGGTCGTCGGCGGGGATGTCGCCCCAGATGCGGGCGGTGATCGGGGCGGTCTCCGCCCCGACGGCGGCGAGCAGTGCGCGGCCGGCCTCCGTGGGGCGGAGGTGCTCGCCGTCCCGGACGAGCAACTGTCCGACCAGCAGGTCGTCGAGCGCGGCGCGAACGACGGCCGGGTCGGCCTTGAGCGAGGCCGCCACCTGGGCGAGGAGCCCGTCGGCCGTCGGCGGCTCCTCGGCGGTGACGGCGGCGCGCAGGGCGACCTGCTGCTCGAAGGTGCAGCCGTGCCGGGCCAGGACGTTCTCCAGGACTCCGCGGGCGGCGTAGTGGGCCAGGCCGAGGGCGCGGGCGTCGGCCTGGGGCGCGGGCGTGGTGGTGGCGTCGGTGGTCATGGTGTTTCCCCCTGGGAGTTCTCGGTGTTCCGGGAGTTCTCGGTGTTCGGTGCGGACGGAGCGAGGGGCGTGTCGAGCAGGAGCACCAGCTCGTCCGTGAACGCGCTGGTGCGCGGGGCGTCGAGGCCGCCGAGCGGTTCCAGCAACTGCCGGTGCAGGTCCTGGACCACCGCGACGGCCTGCCGGGTGACGGCTTCGCCCTGCTCGGTGAGGCGGAGCTGCACGGCACGCGGGTCGCGGGGGTCACGGGTGCGCTCGACGTGCCCGGCCGACTCCAGGGCGCGCGCCAGTTTCGAGACGTACAGGGCTTCCAGGCCGGTGTGGTCGGCGAGTCTGCGCTGACTGGGCCGCTCGCCGGCGCGCTGCATGCCGTACAGCGACGCGACCAGCGAGTACTGCGCGTGGGTGAGGCCCAGCGGGGCCACTGCGCGGTCGACCGCGACGCGCCACTTGTTGGCGAGCCGCCAGACCAGGAAGCCGGGTGTGGGACCGGGTGAACCCTTGCTCATACCTGAAAGAGTACATGGATATTATGTCCATGGCTACTGTTTTGCCGGACCGCGCGGCGAGGGGCGGACCCGAGGACACGACTCCACCGGTCAGCTGCCGGTCGCGAGCCGGAGAGCATGTGCCAGCCGGTCGCGGACGGCGGTCTGGGCGGCGATCCGCTCGTCGAGGACGGCCAGCCGGGCCCGGGCGATCCGTAGGCCCCCGTCCGAGGGCGCGGTCGCACCGAGGTCGCCGTCCAGGCAGGGCAGGAACACCCGGACGTCGTCGAGGGTCAGCCCGGCGGCCAGCAGCAGCCGGATGTTGCGGACCCGGACCACCGACCCCGGGCCGAAACGGCGGTAGCCGTTGGACGCCCGCTCCGAGGTGATCAGCCCGGCCTGCTCGTAGTGCCGCAGCGACCGGACGCTCGCCCCGGTCTCCGCCGCCAGTTCACCGATCTTCACTCCCACCGCCCCCTGCCCCGCCCTGCGCCGCCCGCGGGCGATCCTGTCACGCCACCAGCGCGCCGCCGTCCACCGGAAGCACCACGCCGGTGACGAACGAGGCCCCGGCCGAGGCGAGCCGGGTGATCGCCCAGGCCACCTCCCCCGGCTCGCCGACCCTCGCCAGCGGGGTGTGCGCCAGCTGCCACGCACGGACGGCGGCCCGGCGTTCCGGGGTCAGCCCCTGGTGCTCGCCGATCGGCGTGTCGACGGCGCCGGGCGCGACCGCCACCACCCGCACCCCGCGCGGCGCCAGCTCCACCGCCCAACTGCGGGTGAGCGTCTCCAGCGCCGCCTTGGTCGCGGCGTAGACCGAGCTGCCGGGCCAGGCCCGCTGCCCCACCGCCGTACTGATGTTGACGACCACTCCGCGGGCCCGCTCCAGCAGCGGCAGCGCCTCCTGGGTGAGCAGGACGGGAGCGACCAGATTGACGGCGAGCTGGTCCGCGACCGCGTCCGGACGGATCGAACCGAGGGCGCCGCTGCGGACGATGCCGGCGTTGTTGACCAGGACGTCGAGGCGGCCGTGACGTTCCCTCACCTCCCGGACGATCCGCTCGGCAGCACCCTCCGCCGTGATGTCGGCCACGAGCGGGGTGATGCCCGGGAACCCGTCGGCGGTCTCCGCCAGCGGCCCGGTCCGGCGGCCGATCGCGACCACGTGGGCGCCCTCGGCGGCGAAGGCCCTGGCGGTGGCCCGGCCGATACCGGTGCCGGCTCCGGTGACGGCGACGATGCGGGGAGGTCGCTGCGATGCGCTGGTGTCCATGCCAGCCATCCTGCGACCCTGCCACCGGTGTCAGGGTCAAGCGGCCGTCGACTTCCGCGGATCCCCGGTCACTCGGGCGGTCGGGACAGCCGCTCCACCATCGCGAGGACGTCGACCGGCCGGGTGACGACCTCGTCCCGCGTCAGGGCCTCGGCCGCGGACGCCACTTCGTCCGCCGTCGCCGAAAGGTCGCCGGCCTCGTCCGCGAGGACCACCCAGTCGCCGACCTCCATCGACCGCCCGCACCGCTCGATGAGCTCCAGAAGCCTCTGGTAGCGGTCGGCGAGCTGCCGCGCCGCAGGGGTGAGGTCGATCGCCCGGCCGTCATCGCTGGTCATACCGGCCACAGTAGGCCCTCCCCTGCGGATCCTCTCGGGCAGCGCGCGGCGCAGGCGCGGCTTCACGGCTCCTGACAGCGTGTCCGGCACACCGGGTTCGGGCGGCCGGGGCGAAGCGATCCGCCCCGGTGACTCGGCCCGGGTGCTACGGGCGGTGGTTGGCGAGCACCTCGTCGATGGCCTGCCCGAGGAATGCGCGTGCGAGGTACGACCGCCGCTCGATCCACCCGGCTGTGGCGGGAGCCGGCCGGCCGTGGCGGCGCCGTCCGATGTCGTGCACCAGCTCGGCGGGGGCGCCGAGGCCGGTCAGGACGGCGAGCGCCTCGGACTTGGTGATGAGGCGGCCGCTGCCGAGGGTCGTCGCCGCCCGGGCCGGGGTGAGCAGGCCGAGGTCGACCCAGATGTCCCGGCGCCACCGGTCGGGGTGGTCGAGGGCGGGACGCCGGTAGGTCCTCAGGTCGTCGGCGACGAAGTCGGCGAGTTGCCGGTCGGTGACCCGGGGCGCGAGGTCCGTCGGCGGGGGTCCGTGCAGGACCGTCCCGAACCGGTGCAGTTCGCAGCGGGTCACTGCCGTGACCGGGCGGTGCATCAACTCCCCGTGGGCCCAGGTGAGGTGCGGCGCCGCATGGTCGTCCCAGCCGTCGGCCGCGACGTAGCTGCAGTGCAGCTCGGCCGCCGAGGGGAACTCGGCGGCCAGCGCCTCGTGGATCCGGACGAGGTGCGCCTGCTGCTGCGGGGTGCAGGGCTGCTCCAGCACGGCGATCAGGTCGAGGTCGCTGCGGCCCGGTCGGTGGTCGCCCGCGGCGAGCGAGCCGTGCGCCCAGACGGAGACCAGCGAGGGCATCGGCCGGAGCAGGCCCACGAAACGGTCGAGGAGGTGCCGGGCCGCGTCGTCTGCCATGCGGGCATCCTCCCCCGTCCGGGCTCCGCGGGGTGGCGGCACGGCACGGACGACTGCGAGGCCGCCGGCGCACGGGGCCGGGGCCCGGGGTGACCGACGATCGCGTCTTCGGGCCGCGTACCGGCATGACACGGCCCGACCGCCAGGGGGGAGGGCGGCCGGGCCGGGTACGGGGGAGGCGGACCGGCGGACCGGGCCTCCTCACACCCACGACGATAGGACCGACGACCGGACTCGGCGGGGAGGCGCGCCCGAAACCCGACCCACCGAAAATCCGGACCGGCCGGCCGACCGGAAAATCCGGTGCGGTGCCTGCCCGGGCAGGAGCAGGATCGTCCCATGGCGGACATGCGGGCGTTCCGGGATGCGGTCACCGACTGGGCGGCGGGCGGTCCCGGCGGCCCGGCGGGCGAACTGGCCGTGCGGTCGGGCGTGCGGACCGCGGTGCTGGTGGAAGGGCCGAGCGACGGTGCGGCCGTGGAGACGCTGGCCGCCCGCCACGGCCGGGACCTGTCCGCCGAGGGCGTGTGCGTCATCCCCATGGGCGGCGCGATGAACGTGGGCCGCTACGCCGGCCTCCTCGGGCCGCCCGGTCTGGGCCTGCGCCTCGCCGGGCTGTGCGACGTGGGCGAGCAGCGGTTCTACGACCGCGGCCTCGACCGGGCCGGTGCGCCGCGCCGCGGGTTCTTCACCTGTACGGCGGACCTGGAGGACGAGCTCGTCCGTGCGCTGGGCGTAGCACGGGTCGAGGAGATCGTCCGGGCCGAGGGCGACCTCCCGGCCTGGCGGACCTTCGTGCGCCAGCCCGCCCAGCACGGGCGGCTCCCGCACCAGCAGATGCGGCGCTTCCTCGGCACGAAGAAGGGCCGGAAGATCCGCTACGGCCACCTCCTGGTCGAAGCCCTCGACCTCGACCACGTACCGGCGCCCCTGCACGGCCTCCTGGCGCACCTGCGGTCGGACCACTGAACGACTGAACCACTGACCGGCACCGGCCCGCGGGGTCAGGGCATCAGGAGGGCCTTGCCCCGGTTGCGGTGGGCCTCCAGGTCGGTGTGGGCGCGGGCCGCCTCCGCCAGCGGGTAGGTGCGCCAGATCGGCACGGCGAGCTTCCCGGCTGCGGTCAGGCGCACCAGTTCCGGCAGCGGTTCGCCGGCCCCGTCCGAGGTGCCTGCGCTGAAGCGGACGCCGTGCTCGGCGGCGGACAGGTCGGCGATGGTGATGACCCTGCCCGCGTCCCCGGTCAGGGCGACGGAGTCGGCCAGCACGCCCGCGCCGGAGGCGTCGAACACGAAGTCGACGCCCTGCGGGGCCGCGGCCCTCACCCGCTCCGCCCAGCCCTCGCCGTAGCGGACCGCGGTGGCGCCCAGGGCGGTGACGCGTTCCAGGTCGCGTTCGGCCGCGGTGCCGACGACGGTGATGCCGCGCGCGGCGGCCAGTTGCACCGCGATGATCCCGACGCTGCCGGCGGCGCCGTGGACGAGCAGGGTCCGCCCCTCCTGCACGCCGAGCTGCTCCAGCACCCGGTGCGCCGTCCGGCCGACGGTGACCAGCGAGGCGGCAACCTCCCAGGACAGGGCTTCGGGCTTGGCCACCGGCCGCTCCAGCAGCGCGTACTCGCCGTAGCTGCCGCCCACGGTGGCGCCGAGGACCTCGTCGCCCTCGGTGGCGGTGGCGCCCTCGCCGACGGCGTCGACGACACCGGCCGCGTCCAGTCCGGGCACCACCGGGAAGTCGGCGGGCGCCTTGGCGGCCAGCAGACCGGACCGGATCTTCAGGTCGAGCGGGTTGACCGAGGCGGCCCGGACCCGGATCCGGACCTGGCCGGGCCCGGGCTCCGGCGGGGTGACCTCCGTCAGCCGCAGCACCTCGGGTGCGCCGTACTCGGAGAAGGTGATCGCTGTGGACATCGGGAACTCCCGTGGAGTGGTGGGGGGGGACGGAGGGGGTCGCCGCCCGCCCGCGGTGCGGCGGACGGGGGCGGGTCGGAGCATGGGTCAGCGGGCGCAGCAGGTGCAGAGGGGTCAGAGGGTGGGGTAGTCGGTGTAGCCGCGGTGGTCGCCGCCGTAGAAGGTGGCCGGGTCCGGGGTGTTGAACGGGCCGCCGGCGGCGAGGCGGGCCGGCAGGTCGGGGTTCGCCAGGAACAGCGCCCCGTAAGCGATCATGTCCGCGGTGCCGTCCTCGACCAGCTCCAGCGCGGCCGGGCCGGTGGCCTCGGGGTGGGTGAACGGGTTGAGGACGAACGTGCCGGGCCAGGTCTTGCGCAGGCGCACGGTCAGGTCGCGGTCCGGGCCCTCCAGCAGGTGCAGGTAGGCCAGGTCCAGTCCGGCGAGCCGCTCCAGCAGCACCTCGTAGACCTCGCGCGGGTCGTCCTCGGCGATGCCGTTGTACGGGTTGCCGGGCGAGAGCCGCAGGCCCACCCGGTCGCCGCCGATCGCTGCCGCGACGGCGGTGACGACCTCGACGGCGAAGCGGGTCCGGCCTTCGGCGTCGCCGCCCCAGCCGTCGGTACGCAGGTTGGTGTTCGGCGCGAGGAACTGGTGGACGAGGTAGCCGTTGGCGCCGTGGATCTCCACCCCGTCGAAGCCCGCGTCGATCGCGTTCCGGGCCGCGGCGGCGAAGTCGGCGATCGTCCGGTGGATCTCCGCCTCGGTCAGCTCCTTCGGGGTCACGAAGTCCTGCGGGCCCTCGTGGGTGAACACCTGTCCGGGGGCGGGGACCGCCGACGGGGCGACCGGCACCAGGCCGTCGGGCAGCAGGGCGGGGTGCCCGATCCGGCCGGTGTGCATCAGCTGGGCGAAGATCACGCCGCCCTCGCGGTGCACCGCGTCGGTCACCCGCCGCCAGGCCTGCACCTGCCCGGCCGTGTGCAGCCCGGGAGTGTCGGGGTATCCCTGCCCGACCGGCGACGGCTGGATCCCCTCGGTGACGATCAGCCCGGCGCCGGCCCGCTGCGCGTAGTACGTCGCCATCAGCTCGGTCGGCTCCGCGCCCGGCCCGTACGCGCGGCTGCGGGTCATCGGCGCCATCACGAGCCGGCTGGCGAGGCGGCGGCCGCCCAGGACGATCGGATCGAAAGCGGTGGTCATGGTCTCTCTCTTCTTCCTTGCGGTCGGTGGCGGGCGGTGGCCCGGACACCCTCACCGTAGCAGTTACCTGCTCGAACAAGTAAATACCGCGGAGCATTCCCATGCCGGCCATCATGGGCATCCAGCAGGGGAATCGAGACAGGGAGGTGGTACCGATCCACGGGATCCGGCGCCCAGCGGGTAGCATTGACTGTCCGCCCAGGAAAGTGAGGAAGAGATGGCAGAGCCCGCCCCGCAGGCCGGCAGGGAACCCACCAGGACGGCACAGGAGGCCAGCGTCCCGGTGCCGGCCGCGGCGGGCGGCGGGCCGATCAGCCACGCGATCTTCCGCCTCGCCCGGCTCCACCGCATGTTCGCCGGTCAGCTGCTGCGCCGGATCGGCCTCCACCCCGGCCAGGAACTGGTGATGATGCACCTGTGGGAGCTGGGCCCGCAGCGCCAGACCGACCTGGTACGCCTCCTCGACTCCGACGCCGCCACCATGACCCGTACCATCCAGCGACTCGAACAGGCCGGCTTCGTCCGCCGCCGCCCCTCCCCCACCGACAAGCGGGCGTCGCTCATCGAACCCACCGCGGCCAGCCACGCCCTGCGCCGCGAGGTCGAGGAGGCGTGGAGCCGGCTGGAGGACCTCGTGGCGGCCGGCCTGACCGACGACGAACGCGCCGCGGCCCTGCACACCCTGGAACGCCTTGAGCAGAACCTCCTCCGAGCCGCCGACGACCCGCCCGGCGCCCCGCCGGAGTGACCGCAGCGACCCGCCGGGCGACCGGGCAGGTCAGTGGCGTCGGGCCGTGACCGCGAGGGCCTACGAACCGTCTTCAAAGAGCGCTCGGCTGGTCGGTTCAGGGGCGCGGGGGGGCACCTGTGTGGCATCCGTACGCCTTCGAAGAAACGTCCTGTCCGGACAACACACCTAGGCGGTCACCGAGAGCCCGAGGACTCCTCGGTCGTGGCCGACGAGGACCTCGACACCGGTGCCGGACCCGGCCGCGGCCAGGCAGGTGACCGCCACGTCCAGCTGGATGCGCCGGACGGTGCCGGTCTCCGGCTCCCACAGGCGCAGGCTCCGCCCCTGCCCGCTGCCGGTGAGGACGAGGCCGGGCCGACCGGGGAGTGCGAGGGCGGTCAGGGCCGTCAGCGGGGAGCCGCCGGTGTCCGGGGGCAGGCCGTCGCCGACCGGGAGGCCGGTCGCCGGGTCCCAGAGCACGACAGCGCCGTTGCGGTCCCCGGTGGCCAGCAGGGTACGACCGTGCACGGGCACCGCCGCGACCACGGTCACGCGGTGGCGGAGGTCGCCGCGCACCCGCTCGTCCGGCGGCACCGCCGCGCCGCGGTCCCAGGGATCGTCGACGGTCGGATCCCACAGGTGGACGTCGCCCTGGGCGTCCGCGGCCGCGATCAGCGTGTGGTCGGCGGCGATCGGGACGGCGGCGATCGAAGTGATCCGGCGACCCCGGGGGTTGAGACGTCCGAGGGGGTCACCCGTCAGCGGATCGCGCAGCCGTACCGCGCCCCGGTCGGTCGCCGTGACGAGGAGCGTCCGGCCGTCCGGCAGGGACGCGGCGCACATTCCGATCACCGCCCCTAGCCAGTTGCCGACCGGTTCCCGGACCGACTGCCCGGTGGCCGCGTTCCGGACGCCGACCGTACCGGCGTCCCCGCCGCTCACCAGGAGGACGTCACCGTCGGGCAGCGGAAGGACCGTCAGCGAGCGGACGGGATCCGGGTGACCGGGCAGCGGGCCGTGGCGCAGCCGGCCGTCGGCCGGGTCCCAGAGGCAGAGCACGCCGCTGTCCCCGCCGCCGGCGACCAACGTGGGCAGGCCGGGCCGCACCACGACCGCCAGGGCCTTGACGCCGGCGCGCGTGCCGGGCTCGGGGGAGGCGAACGCCTCGACGCGGCCGCGGAGTGTGCCGTCGGACGCGAGCAGCCGATCCCCGTCGCGCCGGAGTCCGGTTCGTCCGGCGGCCTCGGCCCCAGCCCCGCCCCCGCCCTCGTCCTCGGTGGGTGGCCATGCCTGGCGGCCGTGGTTCTGCGGGCGTGCCCCGTCGGGATGCGGCGCCAGGCAGTCGGCGGTCGTCCAGGTCTGCTCGCAGTCGGGGCAGCGGACGTAACCGGTCAGCAGCATCAGCGTCCTGGCCCATCGGGCTCCGGCCCACCCCGGCGTGCCCTTGACCGCGACCATGGCGGCGACCAGGCACAGCACGTCCGGCCCCGGTGTTCCGCGCGGCACGCCGGCGGCGGCGACCGTACCCGCCGCCCGCAGGAAGGGCTCCCATCCCTCGCCCAGCGCGTCCTCCCGCAGGACGGCGGCGACCTCGCCCCAGGGGTGCTCGCCCTCGCGGACCAGGTCGGGGCCGGGCCGCTCACGGTCCGGGCCCGGCCGCGCCGGGGCCTCGAAGGGCGGCCGCACCGGGTCCACGAGGAACTCGGGGAACTCGGTGTCGGTCTCGCAGTCGGGGCAGACCAGCACGAGGCAGGGCTCCTCGGGGTCGAGGAACCTCCACAGCACCTCGGCGGTGTGATGGCCGGCCAGGGCGACGCAGGCCAGCGCCAGTTCGGCGCAGCCCGCCGCGGGGGTGCCGGCCGCGAGGAAGCCGCGTACGGCTGCCCGTTCGGCCTCGCGGAGCGCGGCGTCGAAGCCCGGCCGGAGGTCCGCCGGGACGGGGGGACGGGCGGCCGCGGTGACCATCAGGCCCAGGTCCGTCCAGAGGTCCGTGAACCGCTCGGGCGGCAACTCCGCTGCTGCGGCCACCACATGCGGCAGTGCCGCGTAGGCGCCGTCCAGGACGACGTCCTCGCGCATCAGGCTGTCGGTCAGGCCCTGCCAGGCCTTCCGCCACCCGTCACCGGGGGTGCCGATCGCGTCCACGACCTGCCGCACGTCCTCGGCGGTCACCCCGTCGAGCTCACGCCAACGGGGGCTGTTCAGGGGCAGCTTCGCACGCATGGGACGAGGTTAGCGATCGGCACCGTCGGCCTGGGCAGGTGCCCGGGCGCCCTCCTGGTGGCGGCCGTCGGCTCGACCGGCCGGCTCGCCGACGCGCCCGCCCGTCCACGCGTCGACGGTGGCCACCAGCGCGTCGGGCGCGAGCCGTTCCAGCAGGGGCAGGACCTTGGACCAGCCGTCGAGTGCCGCCGCCCGGACGGCCAGCCTGCGGGCCTCCGACGGTTCGGACGACTCGGTCAGCACTTCGGCGAGTTCGGTCAGCGCGCGGGCCCGGGTCGCCCGGTGGACGATCGTCCGGGCGAGCGCCTCCGCCCGGTCCCGCTGCCCGTGGCGGGCCGTCTCCGGGACCACCGCCACCAGGGCGTGGTCCCGCAGCCACGGGTCGTCGATCGTGTCGGCGAGCCTCGCGGCCCGGTCGGTCTCCCCCTGCCGGGCGAGTTCGCGGACCACGGCGACCAGTGCGTGGCCGCGCGTCGCGCCGTCGCCGATCGCCCGGGCGAGCTCCTCCGCCCGGCCGGTGTCACCGCCGCGGGCCAGCTCCGCCACGATCTGCGTCTGCCGCTCCTCGCGGACGTCGGGGGCGTGCATCGCGTCGGCGAAGGCAGCGGCCCGCTCGACCTGCCCGTGCAGGGCCAGCATGCGCGCCGCCGCCGTGCACAGCGCGATGGCCTCCCCGGAGGACGTGGCACAGGCACCGAGCAGGGTCTGCGCCCGGTCCGCGAGGGCGAGGGCCGTCTCCACGTCGGTGCTCGCGGGGGCCGAGGCGAGCACGACCGCCATGACCCAGGCGTCGAGGGGCGACCGGCGCGGACGGCGGAGCAGCGCGTCGAGGCGGTCCAGGTCCCCCCGGTGGAGGTCGCGCACCAGCACCGTCGCCAGCGGCCGTGGACGGTCCCGGTCGAAGCCCCCGTCACGGCGCCCCCGGGACCGTGCCCAGTCCTCCAGCCGGTCGGCGAGGTCGTCCGCCCGGTCCCGGTCGCCGACGAGGTCGGCCACCTCGAGGAGGAGGACGAGCACCTTCGCCGCCGACGGATCGCCGCAGAACACGTGCTCCTCGGCACGATCGGCGAACGCCAGCGCGGCGCGGGTGTCGCCGCCGTCCGCCACCGCCTTGGCCAGCAGCGCCCAGGTGACGGCCCAGTGGTGGGGATAGCGGACGGTCTCCGCCAGCGCCACGGCCCGGTCGCGTTCACCGGCCCGCGCCCAGGCCGACACCTGGCCGACCAGTGCCTGGTCCCGGCACTGCCGCAGGGTGATGGAGTCGGTGAGCGCCTGGGCCCCGTGCACGTCCCCCGCGTCGGCCGCGGCCCGCACCACGGCCAGCAGCCTCTCCGCCCGGCCGAGTTCGTCCCCGGTCGACAGGGCCAGCTCGGCCGCCAGCGGCAGGTGTCCCGTGCGGGCGAGCCCCGCCAGCAGCCACGGGGGAAGGGAGTCGACGTCGGCGCCGAACCGGGGCGGTGCGGACAGCCGCAGGAGGGTCACCAGGCAGGGAGCGAATCCACTCCGGACGGTGTCCCGTCCGGTGTCCTCCGCCGGCGCGGGTCCGCGACCCACCTCCCACTGCCGCAGGAACGGAAGCGCGTGCCCCCACTGGTCCAGCCCGTTCCGCATCCCTGCAGCCCCCTCCCGCGCCGACTCGCCTCCCCCAGCATGACGGCGCCCGCCGACACCACCACCGGCCGGGTGCACCACCAGGCCCGCCCGAGCGGAGGTCGATTCGGGCGCCCCACGCACTCCTACGTGGCGTCCATACGCCCGCGAAGGCACGTCCTACGCCTCCGCGAGCACCGCCCGGATCACGTGCCGGGCGTTGTCCGCCATCACCGGGTTCGTCCTGCGGTAGTACGGCAGCGCGATCAGTGCCTGTGAGAGCGTCCGTCCCCGGCCCCTGGTCCAGGTCGCGTCGTCCACGTCGAGCGCCGCGCGGAAGACCTCCCTCGCGTCGGCGGGCAGCAGGTTCCACGCCGGGAACAGGTCGCAGGCCGGGTCCCCCACCCCCGCGCACCCGAAGTCGATGACCGCGGTCAGTCTGCCGTCGGCCACCAGCAGGTTGCCCGGCATGAGGTCGGCGTGCAGCCACACCGGCGGGCCGTCCCGGACCGGGGCCCGCAGCGCCTCCTCCCACACCGCGGTGGCGGCGTCGCAGTCGACGCCTTCCTCCGGGATCCCGCGCAGTTCCTCGATCGCCGCCCGGGTCGCGGCGTCGAGCGAGGCGACCGGCCCACCGCGGTGGGCCTGCGGCGCGGCCGGTAGGGTGATGCTCCGCATCGCCGCGACGAATCCGGCCAGGTCCTCGGCCAGCAGGACGGGTTCGCTCAGCGCCCCGGCCCCGGGGTTCTCCCCCGCGAGCCACCGGTACACCGACCACGGCCACGGATATCCCTCGGCCGGCCTGCCCGCTCCGAGCACCTCGGGGACGGGCGCGGGCAGGTGGGGCGCGAGCCGGGGCAGCCACGTCCGTTCGAGCGCCACGTCACCGGCGCCGCCCGCCACCAGCGGAAGCCGCACGACCATGTCCTCGCCCAGCCGGTACATGGCGTTGACCGTGCCACCGGACGGCACCCGCTCCACCTCCGCCCCGGCCCACCGGGGGAACTGCCCGGCGACCAGCCGCCGCACGAGGTCGCCGTCGACGGGATGCATGCCGGGGTGCATCTGCCCTGTGCTCATGACACCCCATCCGATCGCCGGACGCCCCCGGGCGTCAACCCCGTCGCGACGGGGCCGCCGTCGTCGTCACTCGTTTGCCCACGGACTCCGAACCGCTCAGAATGCAGCCACTATGACGCTTCATCACGAGATACTCGAGACCGCGCTGGCCCGGATCACGGCCGGATACGTGTTCCCCGAGCAGACGGCCGGCATCGATGCCGTGATCCGTCGCCGGCTGGCCGAGAGCGCGTACGACGGTTTGGACGAGCGGGAGTTGTGCGAGCGGGTCACCGCGGACCTGCAGCAGGCGTGTCCGGACAAGCACCTGCGGCTGCTGTGGAGCGAGGAACCGCAGTCGATGGAGGAGGAGCCGGAGGAGGTCAGCCGGGGCCGCTTCGAGGCGTTCAGCCGGGCCAACAACCACGGCGTCCGGCGGGTCGAGCAGCTCGACGGCAACATCGGCTACCTCGACCTGTCCATGATCGCGCCTGCCGAGCTGGGAGGCCCCCTCTTCGGTGCGGCGATGCACCTGCTCGCCGCCACCGACGCGCTGGTGGTCGACCTGCGCCGGTGCCTGGGCGGTTCGCCGGAGGGGGTGCAGCTGTGGTGCAGCTACTTCTTCCCCGGCGACGAGACCCACCTGAACGACATCTACGACCGGGCCACCGACTCGATCCGCCAGTACTGGACGGTCGGCCACCTCGCCGGCCCGCGCTACCTGGACCGCCCGGTCGCCGTGCTGACGTCGGCCGTCACCTTCTCCGGCGGCGAGGAGCTGGCGTACAACCTCAAGGTGCTGGAGCGCGCCACGCTGATCGGCGAGACCACCCGGGGCGGCGCCCACCCGACCTCGCGCATCCCGGTCTCCCCGCACGTCGCCGTCACCGTGCCGACCGCCCGCTCGATCAACCCGGTGACCGGCACCAACTGGGAGGGCGTCGGTGTCCTGCCGGACCTCGCCCTCCCGGCCGACCGGGCGCTGGAGGCGGCACTGGAGCACCTGCGCGAGCAGCTCGGCTGAGCCTCGGAGCCTCGACCGGGCCCCGGCGACGACAACGGCGGGGAGGGGGCCGCACCGGCTCCCTCCCCGTCCGTGCCACGAGTCGGTCGGATCAGCAGGGGAAGGTGCCGCTGTAGACGGCGTGGCCGTAGGAGGAGCTGCCGTTGCCGAAGCCGTGGATGCCGTCGTCGCTGAAGACCGCCTCGCGGAAGCCGTTGACGCAGGTCGAGGTCGGCGCGATCGCGAAGCCCTCCAGGTTGTCGGTCGGCATGACGGCCGGGTTGGTGTAGGTCACGTCGGGGACGACGGCGCCGGCGGCGCCGACCTTCAGGAAGGTGTGCGTCTCACCGCAGGTGTTGTCGCAGGTGGCGACGATGCGGCTGGTCCCGGCGTCGAACATCACGTCCATCACGGAGACCTTGCCGGTCGCGATCGTGCCGAACGTGGTGAAGGTGCCGTCGGAGTTCAGGCCGTAGACGTGCAGCGAGCCGTCCCACTCCAGGCCGGCGAAGAACAGGCCCGATCCGTGCAGCGGGTAGTTCGCCGGGTTGTAGGCGCTGCCGGTCAGCGGGTCGACCCAGCCGTTGGCGGTCAGCCAGCTGTCCGGCACGTAGCCGACGCCCTCGAAGCCGAGGTTGGCGTCGTCCTTGCTGCCGGTGTTGAGCTGCGGGAACTGCGAGGTCATGTCCCACTGGTGGACGGGCGTGAGCGTCGAGCCGGTCGCGGCCGGGTCGAACTCCATGATCGTGTCCTTGGGGACGGTGTTGTTGGTGTTGTCGCGCTCGGAGGTCACGTAGACGTGGCCGTTGGCGCCGATCGTCAGACCCTCGGAGTCCGGCTCGCCGGTGCCGCTCGCGAAGCGGATCTGCTTGCCGGTCGCGCTCCACGTCGCGTCGGGGACCCACGTGCCGTTGCTCTTGACCAGCTTGTACAGCCAGTTCTTGTTCTTGGCGGCCCACAGCACCGTCGGGTTCGCGGGGTCGAACGCCAGGCCGCTGACGTCCCGTCCCTCGGGTCCGGTGGACGTGGTGAACGCGCAGACGTTGTCGGCGATCGTGACGTCCGGGCCACCCGGCCAGGCCAGGGTGCCGGACGGGGTGGAACCCGTGCCGGAGGGCGCCTCGGGGCTGCAGCCGCTGGTGAGCGCGCCGCCGCCGCCGAGCAGCTGGCCGGTCTGACCGCCGCCGCTGCCGCTGCAGGAGTTCGCGCTGCCGAGCGTCGCGGTCACCGCGGTCCGGAACCAGCCGGTGCCGTTGGCGCAGCGCTCGTCGGACGGCTTGGCGCCGTCGGTCGCCCAGGTCACCGAGTCGACGGTGCTGCCGTTGCCGTCGAGCAGGAAGACCGAGTCGTTGTCGCCCAGGCCGAGGGTGGAGTTGAAGGTGACGTACCCTCCGGCGGGGATGCTGGTCGCGCTCGGCGAGGAGGACGAGATCGAGACCGGGGTGTGGGTGGTGTCGCCGTCGACGTACTTCCACGACCCGATGCTGACGGCGGTCGTGCCGCCGTTGTACAGCTCGACGGTGTCCGAGCCGTTGGAGGTGGCCTCGTTGATCCGCACCCGGCTCGCCGCCGGGATCGACGACGGGCAGCCCGGGGCGTTCGCCGCGCCGAACGTGGTCGCGGTGGCCGCGGTCACCCACGCCCCGGCGCCGTCGCCGCCGCAGCGCGCCATCGCCGGCTTCGCCCCGTTGGTCGCCCACTCGACGCGGTCGACCACCGTGCCGTCGGCCGTGTAGATCACCAGCTTGTCGGAGTCGCCCAGTCCCTTGGGCGAGTTGAAGGTGACGAAGCCGCCGGCGGCGATCGTGGTGGAGGAGGGGCTGAACGACTGCGGCGAGAAGCCGTCGTCGGACATCTTCCAGCCGCTGATGCTCACCGCCGTCGACCCGGTGTTGTAGAGCTCCACCGTGTCGTTGTTGGACGAGGTGACCTCGTTGATCCGAACGTTCTGGTAGCCGGCCGGGTCGGCGGCCGCCGCGGGCTGCGCGGCGACCAGCCCGGTGACGACCAGACCCGAAAACGTCAGAGCCGCGGCGCACACGGAGGCGACGCCGGCACGCGAGTGTGAGGTATGCACGGGGCCGAACTCTGGTGGCACGACCTTGAAACGGCGTGTACGGCGGCTGAATGCCGCCCGCTGGGCGCCGTAACGCTGGGCGCCGGTCCGCCGGGCGGGGTCGTCGGCGGCGGACCGGCGCCCGCGGTTCAGCCCCGCCCGGTCGGCCGCAGGTGGCTCTCGGCGTAGCGGAGGAGTTCCCTGCGGGTGCGCTCCGGGTCGGCCGCCGCCGTCGTGGCGCGGCTGGCGGGCAGGTAGCGGATCCCGTCGATCTCGCAGACCAGCGGCCCGGCACCGGTGTCGTGGACCAGGGCGTCGCCGACCGGCGGCGGCCCGCCGATGGTGCCGCGCCCGGTGCCGCGGGAGCCCGAGATCGGCTGCACGTACAGGGGTGCCGCGGTGTCCTCGCCCTCGGGCCGGAACAGCACCAGCACCATCCCGCCGGTGATCTCGCGCAGCCGGACGTACCGCATCGGCTGCCAGCTGCCGTCCGCCGGGTCGGAGCGCACGGCCCGCAGCACGGGGCGCCACAGCGAGGACCGGTCGGTGGCGAACCAGCCGATCCGGGCGACGGCGGCGATGCCGAGCGTGCCGAGGAGGAGGAACCGCCAGTGGCCCAGGTGGAAGTGGTCGTCGAGGATGCCGCCGAGGGAGAGCGCCAGGAGCACCCAGGCGCCGGTGCCGAGGGCGGTGGCCGCCGCCCAGCGGCGCGGCGGCACGGAGGTGCGGCCGGGGCCGCGGCGGGGCCGGGTGACGCGGGCGCCGGGGTGGTGCCGGTCGGCGTGCCGGGCGGCGGCCGCCAGGTTGGCGAAGGTCAGGCCGCCGTCGAGGGCGGGCCACTGCTCCTCGGTCCCGTCCGCGGCCCCGGCCACCGACGGCACCGGTACGGACCCGGTGCGCAGGGCCCGTCGGACGCGGCGGGCGCAGGCCAGCGGGGTGACCACCAGGCTGCCGGCGAGGCCGAGCAGGCCGAGGCCGCCCCCGGCCGCGGCGGCCACGGCCGGGGTGGTCCGGGTGTCGACGGCCTCGCCGAGGAAGGGCCACGGCAGGGCGATCACCGGCAGGTGGTCGCCGGGGCGGAGGTGCGCGGTGTCGCAGTCGACGTCGCTCTGCTGCGCACCGCCGTCCCAGCCGACGGTGCAGCCGCCGTTGTCGTGGTCCACGGCGAGGACCTCGGCGGTGGTGCGGTCGCCGAGCAGGGCGACGTCGGCGGCGGCCAGCGCCGTGAACAGGGCGCCGGTGAGGGCGAGGGCCGCCCACATCGGAGCGGCCGGCCGCAGCCGCCGGGCGGGTGCCGGGGCTGGGCGGGGCGGTTCGGCGAGCCAGGCGCCGACGGTCCGTGCGTCCCGGGTGGGCATGCCCAGTTGCAGGACGGTGCCCTCGGGCGTGCGGTAGCGCAGGCCGACCATCTCGACGGCGGCTCCGGTGACGCGCAGGAGCGTGGCGTCCAGGACCTCGCCGCCGTGCGGCAGGGCGGTGGCCGTGCCGTCGCGGTCGAGGAAGACGGGCCCGTCCAGGCGCGGGTCGGCCAGCAGCCTGCCCCTGCGGCCGTCCAGTCGGCACCGGAAGTGCACCGGCCGGCCGGCCGTCAGGGCGTGGCGCCGTCGCGCGGCCGCCCACCGCGCCAGTCCCGCGATGATCATCGGGATCACCACGAAGGCCAAGAAGCTGCCGATCATCCTGCTGTCGTCCCCTTCGTTCGGTCAACGAAGGGTAAAGGTGCCGGTCGTGGGCGCCGCACCGGGGTGCCTGCTCACCGGAAACGCCCGGCCGGACCTTGGGGTGATGGGCTAGGGTCTCGGCGTGGATCAGCCCGTGCCGCACCCGGCCCTCCCGTCATGAGCCTCGCCCGCGCGTTGGTCGACGTACGGCCGTTGAGGACGTCTCCGCTGTTCCGGCGGTTGCTGATCGGGCGCACGGTGTCCACGCTCGGCAGCTTCATGACCGTGGTCACCGTCATGTTCCAGGTGTGGGACGCGACCCGCAGCACGGTGTGGAGCGGGGCGGTGGGGCTGGCGCAGGCGCTGCCGATGATCGGCATCGGCCTGTTCGCGGGGTCGTGGGTCGACCGGGCCGACCGGCGCCGCGTCCACCTGCTCGGCAACGCCGGTCAGGCGGCCTGTTCGCTGCTGCTGGCCGTCCAAGGGTTCACCGGGCACGTCCCGGTGGCCGCCGTGCTGGCGCTGGTGGCGGTGCAGGCCTCGTTCGGGGCGGTGGGCGCGCCGGCGGCGGGGGTGTTCGTGCCGCGGCTGCTGCCGAAGGACCAGGTGGCGGCGGGGCTGGCGCTGAACCAGGTCACCGGGCAGGCGATGATGCTGCTCGGTCCGGCCGTCGCCGGTGTCGTGCTCGGCTGGTGGGGCATCGGCGTCTGCTACCTGCTGGACGCCGCCAGCTTCGGGGTGTCGTTCGCCGCGTCCTTCGCCCTGCCCGCGATGCCGCCCGTGGGCGAGCGGTCCCGTCCGGGTCTGGGCGGGGTGGCCGACGGGCTGCGCTTCCTGACCGGCCACCGCGTGGTGCGCGGTGCGCTGCTGACGGACCTGGCGGCCACGGTGCTGGCCATGCCGGCCAGCCTCTTCCCGCTGGTCAACAGCGAGCGCTTCGACGGCGACCCGCGCACGCTGGGCCTGTTCCTGTCGGCGCTGGCCGTGGGCGGTGTCGCCACGACCGCGCTGTCCGGTCCCGTCACCCGGCTGGCGCGCCCGGGCCCGGTGATGCTCGGCGCGGCCGGCACGTGGGGCGCGGCCCTCGCCGGGTTCGGCCTGACGACCAGTGCGTGGGCGGGCCTGGGGTTCCTGGTGGTGGCGGGGGCCGCGGACGCGCTGGCCGTCCTGTCCCGCACGACGATCGTGCAGACGTGCACGCCCGATGCGCTGCTCGGCCGGGTGACGGCCGCGGAGACGATCGTCGGCCAGGCCGGCCCCCAGCTGGGGAACCTGCGGGCCGGCGCGGTCGCCGGCTGGTCGTCGGGCGCGACCGCCCTGGTCACGGGCGGGCTGCTGTGCCTGGCGGCGGTGACCGCGGTCGGCACGTCGACCCCGGAACTGCGGCGCGGCAGCGGTCCGGCCGACGCCCCGGCGCAGCCGGCGGGAGCACCGACCGCCCCGGCGGTCGAACCCGGCTGACACACCGTCCGGCGCCGGAGCCGAGCAGGGCCGAACGAACGGGTACGGCCCGTCCCGGGACGCGCCGCTACATTCGGTCGCATGGCTGACGAGATCTTCGGGCACCCCCGGCTGGCTGCCGTCCACGACCCGCTCGACCCGGACCGCAGCGACCTCTGCGCCTACCTCGACCTCGCCCGGCAGGTCGGCGCGGAGCGGGTGCTGGACATCGGCTGCGGCACGGGGGTGTTCGCCCTCCTGCTGGCCGATCGCGGGGTGCAGGTGGTCGGCCTCGATCCCGCCCGGGCCTCGATCGACGTGGCCGGGGCCAAGCCGGGGAGCGAACGGGTGCGATGGATCTGCGGTGACGCGACGGCCCTTCCGCCCCTGCAGGTGGACCTCGTCACGATGACCGCGAACGTCGCCCAGGCGATCGTCTCCCCGGACGCGTGGCGGCGGACGCTGACCGGCGCTCACGAGGCGCTGCGGCCGGGCGGGTACCTGGTCTTCGAGACGAGGGACCCTGCCGCGCGGGCCTGGGAGGCGTGGAACCGCGCGGCCTCGCGGCGGGTCACGGAGGTCCCGGGCGTCGGTGGGGTCGAGAGCTGGGTCGACCTGGTCGAGGTGGCGGACCGCCTGGTGACGTTCCGTTGGAACTACGTGTTCGCCGCGGACGGCTGCCACCTCACCTCCGATTCGACCCTGCGGTTCCGGGAGCGTCACGAGATCGAGGCTGACCTGGCGGCGGCGGGTTACGGGCTGCAGGAGGTCCGGGACGCGCCCGACCGCCCGGGCAAGGAGCTCGTGTTCGTCGCCCGCCGTCCCTGACCCGCCCCGGCCGCTCGGGCTCAGCCGCTCGGGCTCCGCGGCACGTCGAACTGCTCGGCGGAGACCCGGAGCCGGAAGACGTGGTACGTCCAGCCCTGGTAGGCGAGCACCAGCGGGAAGAAGACGATCGCGACGATGCTCATCACCTTCAGCGCGTAGTTGCCGGAGGCGCTGTTGTGCACGGTGAGGTCGAAGGCCGGGTTGGTGCTCGACACCATCAGCCGGGGGTAGAGGTCGGCGAAGAACGACATGACGGTGGTCGCGATGACGACGGTGGTGGCGACGAAGGCCCAGCCCTCGTGCCGTCCGGCGAGCAGCCAGCCGGCGGCCAGCACCGCGAGCATGGACACGAGTTCGAGGACGTCCGGCAGGACGCCGCCGCCGGCGACGGAGTGCGTCCACGGCTGGAAGGCCAGCACGGCGAGGACGGTGAACGGGGCGATCCGGCGGGCGAGCCACAGGGCGTGCTCCTGCACCGCACCGGTGGTCTTGAGCGTGATGAAGGTCGCCCCGTGCAGCAGGCAGAGCAGCACCAGGGTGATGCCGGTGAACACCGAGTACGCCGAGAACAGGTCGCCGAAGTCACCGGTGAACTCCTGGCTCCGGTCGATCGGCACGCCGTGCAGCAGGTTGCCCAGGGCGATGCCGATGAGCAGCGGCACCAGCAGGCTGCCGACGGTCAGCAGGGTGTCCCAGGTGCGGATCCAGCGCGCGCCGTCCACCTTGCCGCGGAACTCGAAGGACACGCCGCGCACGATCAGCCCGGCCAGCAGCAGGACCAGCGCGGGGTAGAAGCTGGAGAACATGGTCGCGTACCAGGCCGGGAAGGCTGCGAACATCGCGGCCGCGGCGACGATCAACCACACCTCGTTGCCGTCCCAGAGCGGCCCGATGGTGTTGATCGCCGCCCGCCGGCCCGCTTCGTCACGCGAGACGAAGGTGTGCAGCATCCCCACGCCGAGGTCGAAGCCCTCCAGGACGAAGAAGCCGGTCCACAGGGCAGCGGTGACGATGAACCAGAACGTGGCGAGCGCCATCGGACGGCCTCAGTAGGTCAGGGCCGGGACCGGGGTGTCCTCGGCGGGGGGCGGGGAGAGTTCCTTGCGGGCGTACCTGGTGAGCAGGACGAAGGCCACCGCGGCGAGCGCGGCGTAGAGCAGCAGGAAGACCACCAGGCTGGTGGCGACGGTGGCGGTGCTCACCGACGGGGACACGCCGTTCCTGGTCAGTTGGAGTCCTTGGACGATCCACGGCTGGCGGCCGTTCTCGGTGAGCAGCCAGCCGGCGGTGTTCATCAGGAAGGGCAGCACCGCGGCCCAGACCGCGACCCGGTGGAACCACCGCGCGTTGCTGAGCCGTTTGCGCCACAGCAGCCACAGGCCCCACAGCCCGACCAGGAGGACGACCACGGCCAGGTAGGCCATCACCCGCATCGACCAGTACTGGATGAAGATGTTCGGGATGTAGCTGCCGGGCCCGTACTGCTGCTCGTACTGGGCCTGGACGGCGTTGAGCCCGAGGACCTTGCCGTTCCAGTGGTTGGTGGCCAGCAGGGAGAGCAGGTGCGGGATGGCGATGATCTGGGTCGGGGTCATGTCGTTCTTGCCGCCGCTGATCTGGAACAGCGAGAACGAGCAGGGTTGGCAGGTGTCCCACTGCGCCTCGGCGCCGGCGATCTTCATGGGCTGGTACTTGCCCTCGGTGACGCCGAGTTCGCTGCCGACCAGCATCGCCGCGAGGATCACCGGCACCAGGACGACCAGGGCGAGCCGGGCGGCGGCGTGGAAGGCGAGCGGGGAGGACCCCTTGCGCAGCTGCCAGGCGGAGACGGCGAGCATCACGACGGAGCCGGTGACCAGCGAGGCGAGGATGACGTGCAGGTACCCGCGCAGGAACACCGGGTTGGTGAACAGCTTCCAGACGTCGTTGAGCCGGGGCCGGCCGGTGGAGGGGTCGATCGTGTAGCCGACGGGGTGCTGCATCCAGGAGTTGGCGGCCATGATGAACGCCGCGGACAGCGCGCCGCCCACGGCCACCAGCCAGATGGTCGCCAGGTGCACGCGCGGGGGCAGCCGGTCCCAGCCGAACAGCCAGAGCCCGAGGAAGGTCGACTCCAGGAAGAACGCGGCGAGCCCCTCCATGGCCAGCGGCGCGCCGAACACGTCGCCGACGGTGCGGGAGTACGCGGACCAGTCCATGCCGAACTGGAACTCCTGGACGAGCCCGGTGACCACACCCACCGCGATGTTGATCACCAGCAGGGTGCCGAAGAACCGTGTGAGCTGCAGGAGTTCGGCCCGGCCGCTGCGGTGCCAGCCGGTCTGCAGCAGGGCGGTCAGGAATCCCAGGCCGATGGTGACGGGCACGAACAGGAAGTGGTAGATCGACGTCATGGCGAACTGCAGCCTGGCGAGGTCGAGTTGACTCATGTGCTCCCCATCGCGAGGTGGCTCGGCCTCAGTCAAGCACGCCCCGGGCGGCCCGGACGGGACGGCACGGCCGGTGTCATCCCGTCGGCCGTCGACCGATCGGCGTACCCGGGGACGGGCCCGTCACTTCGGGTCGTGCCAGTGGTCGCCGTCGGGCAGCAGGCCGTCGGCCTCCTTCGGGCCCCAGCTGCCCCTGGCGTAGGGGAGGACGGGTGCCGCGTCGCCCAGGACGGGGTCGACGACCCGCCAGGCGGCCTCGACGGTGTCCTGCCGGGCGAACAGCCAGCGGTCACCGTCCAGTGCCGCGCCGATGAGGCGGTCGTACGGGCGCATGTCGGATCCCGGCACCTCGCTGAAGGAGAGTTCCTCGTGCTTGGCCTCCCAGCCGCCGCCGGGTGCCTTCCCCGCAAGGGTGAGGGCGACCTGCGTCTCGGGCCAGACCCGGAACCGCAGGCTGTTGGCGGCGGGGCTGGGCCGCAGCCCGAACACGTCGTGCGGCGCGCTGCGGAAGTGGATGCTCACCTCGGTCGCCGTCACCGGCATGCACTTGCCGGCGCGGATGAGGATCGGCACGTCCGCCCAGCGCCAGGAGTCGGCGGCGAGCCGGACGGCCGCGAAGGTCTCGGTCGTCGAGCCCGCGGCGACGCCCTCGACGTCGAGGTATCCGTCGTACTGTCCGCGGACGATGTGCTCGGGGGTGAGCGGTCGCAGCGAGGACACCACGTTGGCCTTGGCGTCGCGCCAGGACTCCAGGCCCTCCCCCGACGGCGGCTCGGCCAGCACCGTCGCGAGGACCTGCAGCATGTGGTTCTGGACGACGTCCCGGACGGCGCCGGTGCGGTCGTAGAAGCGGCCGCGGTCGGCGACGTCGAAGGCCTCGGCCATGGTGATCTGGATGCTTCTGACGTGCGTGCGGTTCAGCAGCGGTTCGATGACGGAGTTGGCGAACCGGGCGAAGAGCACGTTCTCCACGGGGTCGAGGCCGAGCCAGTGGTCCACCCGGTAGATCGAGTCCTCGGGGAAGTACTCGTGCATGGTCGCGTTGAGTTCACCGGCGCTGCGCAGGTCGGTGCCGAAGGGCTTCTCGACCATGACGCGGGCGCCCTTCGCCCGGCCGGCGTCGGCGATCCCCTTGGCGATCCGGCCGAACAGCGGCGGCGGGACCTCCAGGTAGAACAGAGCGCGCTCGCCGCTGCCCATCTCGCGCGCCACGGCCCGGTAGGTCGCGTCGTCGTCCAGGTCGCCGTCCACGTAGCGGAGCAGCCCGAGCATCTTCCGGGCGGCGGGCGTGTTCGGGTCCATCCCGTTGAGTTTCAGCGACGCCTCGGCGTAGTCGCGGAACTGGTCGAGGCCCCAGCCGCTCTTGGCCACGCCGACGACGGGGACGTCGAGCACGCCGCGGTCGACCAGGCCGACCAGGGCGGGGAAGGTCTCCAGCTTGGCCAGGTCACCGGTCGCGCCGAAGATGACCAGGGCGTCCATCTGCTGTGCTGCCATCTCGTTGACTCTCCTGCTCATCGCATGCGGTCGGCGAGGTGGTCGCCGACCCGCAGCGCGTTGGCGATGGCCGTCAGGGACGGGTTCACCGCTCCGATGCTCGGGAAGAAGCTCGTGTCCACGACGTAGAGGTTGTCCAGGTCGTGCGCCTTGCAGGTGACGTCCAGGGCGGAGGACGCCGGGTCGGTGCCGAACCGCACCGTGCCCGCCTGGTGGGCGGTCGCGCCGATGGGCATGCCCTTGTGCAGGTAGATGCTGTGGGAGAGCAGGTGGTGCTCGTGCATCCCCAGCTTGCCGAGCATGCTCTGGAGCTTGTGGCGGAGCCGCTTGAGTCCGGCGGTGTTGTTCTTCTCGTCCAGGGCGAGGTGGACGTTGCCGTCGGCGTCCAGGGTGACCCGGTTGTCGGGGGCGGGGAGGTCCTCGCCGCAGAGCCAGAAGTCGACGGCGTGGTGGGCGATGACCTCGAACGGCATGTCGGGGCTGACCGCGCCGGCCCAGCGCGGGGCCTCGCCGTGGATCTGGGCGGCGTCCGACTTTCCCAGCATCTGGATGCCGCCCATCGGGAACTCCCAGTCGTCCCCGGCCAGGTACCAGTCGTGGAGGGCCAGGGTCTTCTGGAACAGGGTGGGGTTGGGCTCCTTGGAGAGGGCCATCAGCGCCAGGTTGTTGTGGCGCATGTAGTGGCGGCCGACCGTGCCGGAGCTGTTGGCCAGTCCGTCCGGGTGCTTGTCGTTGGCCGATCGCAGCAGCAGTACGGCCGAGTTCACCGCGCCGCAGGCCACCACGACGATGTCGCCGCTGAAGGTCTCGGTGCTGCCGTCGGAGAGTTCGGCGACCACGCCGGTGACCGTCCGGCCGGTCGGGTCGGTCTCCAGCCGCCGGACGTCGGCGTGCGTGATCATCTGCACGTTGTCGTGCTGCAGCGCCGGGTCCACGCAGATCACCTGGGAGTCCGACTTCGCGCCGAGCAGGCAGGGGAAGCCGTCGACGCGGTCGCAGCGGATGCAGGCGCTGTCGTGCGCGGCCGCTCCGCCGGCGTCCTGGGTCAGGTTGACGCCGATCGGCAGGTGGAAGGGGTGCAGGCCGTGCTTCTCCAGGTCGTCGCTGAGCTGCTGGATGCGCGGCTCGTGCTCGACCGGCGGGAAGGGGTACTGGGCGCTCGCCGGGCCGGCGGTCGGGTCCTCGCCGTGCCGGCCGTGGACGCGGTAGAGCTGCTCGGCCTGGGAGTAGTAGGGCTCCAGGTCTTCGTACCGGATGGGCCAGGCGGGGGAGATCCCGTCGTGGTGGTGCAGCTCGCCGAAGTCCTCGGGGCGCAGCCGGAACAGTGCGGCGCCGTAGAACTTGGTGTTGCCGCCGACGTAGTAGTTGACCTCCGGCGGGAAGGCGTTGCCGTCCTTGTCGTACCAGTACTCCGGCGCCCGGTACTTGCCCTTGACGAAGACGGCGGTCGAGTCCCAGTTGTCCCGTTCGCGCGGCAGGTAGCCGCCGCGTTCGAGGACGAGGATCCGTTTGCCGGTCGGGGCCAGCCGGTGGGCCAGGGTGCCGCCGCCCGCGCCGGTGCCGATGATGATGACGTCGTAGTGCTCGTTGTCAGCCACGGGGACTCCGTTTCCGGGCCGGTGCCGCCCTCGCGGGGCGGGCGGGCCGGCGTCCTGCGGTCCTCACCCGCTGTCCCGCCCGGGGGCGGCGGCCGGGCCGGGACCGTCTTCTCCGACGCTAGAGCGGGGGTCGCGGGAGGGCGAGCGCAGACGGGCATCGGGGTCAGTCCGGGCGGGGCCGCGGGCGAGTGCCTCGGTGGCCGCCGCCAGCGTCCGGGCGGCGCTGCCGGCCGCGCTCACCCTGGTGCCGGGTTCGTCGGCGGCGAGGGGTTCGAGCGTGGCGTACTGGGAGTCGAGCAGGCCGGGCGGCATGAAGTGGCCGGTGCGCGCGGCGATGCGCCGGGCGGCCACCTCGGGGTCGAGGTCCAGTTCGAGGAACCAGATCCGCGCGCCGGTCCGCCGGAGCCGGTCGCGGTACGCCCGCTTGAGTGCCGAGCAGGTGACGACGCCGCCGCGGTCGGCGTCGGCCCACTGCCGGATGCGGTCGGCCAGTGCCGCCAGCCAGGGCTCGCGGTCCTCGTCCGTCAGCGGACGGCCGGCGGCCATCTTGTGGACGTTCTCCGGGCTGTGGAGTGCGTCGCCTTCCAGGAACGGCACGCCGAGACGGGCGGCCAGGGCGGATCCGAGCGTGCTCTTCCCCGAGGAGGAGACCCCCATGACGACGACCACGAGGGGCGCGGGTGCTGCTTCCATGCACGTCTCCCTGCCGGTCGGCGGGCACCGTGTGACACTGGTGCACGTCCACTGTCGTGTGCAGGCCCGGCTCCCGCAGGAGATGACATGCCCGGCGGCGTCGTGAGCGGTCCGCGCGTGCTGCTGCCCTGGGCGCCCGGCGAGGTGGGCGGTCTGCCCGGGGGCTGGACCGCCGCGGTCTGGGACGGCACGGGCGGTCCGCCGGGGGCGGACGTGCTCGGATCGGTCGAGTTCTTCGTGATCCCGTACACCTTCACGGCGGCCGCCCGGCCGCTGCTGGCCCGGATGCCGCGGTTGCGGGTGCTGCAGTCGCTCAGCGCCGGTGTCGACGACCTGGCACCGCACGTGCCTGCGGGCGTGACGCTGTGCAACGCGCGCGGGGTGCACGACGCGAGCACGGCGGAGCTGGCGGTGGCGCTGGTGCTGGCCTCGTTGCGCGGGATCCCCGGATTCGCGGTCGCCCAGCAGGCCGGGCGGTGGTCGGGCGGGTTCCGTCCCGCCCTGGCCGGCCGGACGGTCCTGATCGTCGGCCACGGATCGATCGGCACGGCGGTGGAGGCGCGGCTCGCGGCCTTCGAGTGCGAGGTCGTCCGGGTGGCGCGGACCGCCCGGGAGGGCCCGGGCGGTCCGGTGCACGCGTTCGGAGAGCTGCCGGGTCTGCTCGGTGCGGCGGACGTCGTGGTGCTGACCGTCCCGCTCGTGCCGGAGACCCGCGGGCTGGTCGATGCCGGATTCCTGTCCCGGATGAAGGACGGCGCCCTGCTGGTGAACGTGGCCCGCGGCCCGGTGGTGGACACCGGTGCGCTGCTGCGCGAGCTGCGCAGCGGGCGGCTGACCGCGGCGCTGGACGTCACCGATCCCGAACCGCTGCCGGCCGGCCATCCGCTCTGGTCCGCACCGAACGTCCTGATCACTCCTCATGTCGGCGGGAACAGTTCGGCCTTCGAACCGCGCGCCCGGGAGCTGGTGCGCTCGCAGCTCGCGCGCTTCACAGCAGGGCTCGCGCCGGTGAACGTGGTGCCGGGCCCTGCCGGTGCGCCCGGGCGGTAGCCGCAGGAGTCAGAGCACCGCGATCGGGCTGACCGGGGAGCCCGTTCCGCCGACCAGCCGCAGGGGTGCGACCACGCAGAGGAACGACCAGCGGCCCTCCTCGACGCAGAGCGGCAGCAGGTCCTCGAACTGCAGGTAGTCGAGCAGGTGGACGCCCAGTGCGTGGACGGCGAGCACGTGGACGGGGAAGCCGACTCCGTCGACCGGGCTGGGCGCGCAGTCGTTGTTGCTGTCGCTGCCCAGGACCGCGATCCGCCGCTCGGCCAGCAGTTCCACCGCGCTCGGATGCAGGCCGGCCCGGGCGGCGGCCGCGTCCCACGCCCCCATCTCCCGTCGCCGCCGCCGGTGGCCGACGCGGACGAGGAGCAGGTCGCCCTCGCCGAAGCGCACGCCCTGGGCCTCCTCGGCGGCCAGCAGCTCCTCGGCCGTCACGTGCTCCCCGGGCTCCAGCCAGGGCACCCCGCGCAGCCCGGGGATGTCCAGCAGCACCCCGCGGCCGACGATTCCCGCCCCGGCGAGGCCGACGGAGAGCGCCTCGGCACCGGTCGCGGTCAGCGTGGCCGCGGGGACGCCGCCGTACAGCGTGCCGTCGTAGACGACGTGGCACAGCGCGTCGAGGTGGCTGTCGGCGTCCCCGTGCACGTTCATCTCGATCCGGTCCCGGGCGAACTCCAGCCCCTGCCCGCGCAGGTGTCCGGCGACCGCGCCGGTCATCGGGTGGTGGGCGGGTTCGGGGTTGTCCGGCCTCGCGCGGGTCCCCACGGCTGCCGCCAGGCTGACGTGTCGGCCCGTCCGCACCTCGCCCACGGCCGCCAGGACGTGCGCCGGGGTGATGGTCTCCAGGGCCCCGCGCGGGCGGGCACCGGTCGGCGCCGCGGCGACGACGCGCCGGTACAGGTCGTCGAACGCGGCCCGGTCGAGCCGTGCCGCGCCCGGCTGCGGCGGGTTCCGGTCCTGCTCCTCGTCCATGCTCCGCTCCCCTGCGGTCAGCGCCTGCTGGCGCGGTCCAGGGCGTCGTCGAGCGAGGACGCCGCCATGATGAGCGAGAGGTGGGTGAACGCCTGCGGGAAGTTGCCCAGTTGCTCGCCGGAGGGGCCGATCTCCTCGGCGAACAGACCCACGTGGTTGGCGTAGGTGAGCATCTTCTCGAAGGCGTAGCGGGCCTGCCGCAGCCGGCCGGCGCGGGCGAGCGCGTCGACGTACAGGAAGGTGCAGAGGCTGAAGGTGCCCTCCGAGCCGCGCAGGCCGTCGGGTGAGGCGGCCGGGTCGTAGCGGTAGACGAGGCTGTCCGAGACCAGCTTGCGGTCCATCGCGTCGAGCGTGGAGAGCCAGGCGGGGTCCTTCGGCCCGAGCAGGCCCACGCGCGGGATCAGCAGCAGGGAGGCGTCGAGGACGTCGCCGTCGTAGTGCTGGACGAGCGCCTGCTCCTTCTCGCTCCAGCCGCGCTCCATGATCTGCTTCAGCACGGCGTCGCGGGTGTTCCGCCAGCGCACGATGTCCGCGGGGCGGCTGAACTCCTCGGCCAGGCGCATGCCGCGGTCGAAGGCGACCCAGGTCATCACCCGGCTGAAGGTGAAGTCCTTGCGGCCGCCGCGGGTCTCCCAGATGCCCTCGTCGGGGCGGTCCCAGTTGTCCGCGAGCCAGTCGAGGGTCTTCGCCGCGGCCTTCCAGCCCTCGTAGCCCGGCTGGACGCCGGACCGCCGCCCCTCGGCGAGGGCGTAGAGGGCCTCGCCGTAGATGTCGAGCTGGAGCTGGTCCATCGCGGCGTTGCCGGCGCGCACCGGGGCGGATCCGCGGTACCCCTCGAAGTGTTCGAGGATCTCCTCGGACAGCTGCGGGTCGCCGTCGATCCGGTACATGATCTGCAGCCGCTCGCCGGGGAGGTCGAGGCGCTCGCGCAGCCGTTCGTTGAGCCAGCCGGTGAAGGCCTCCGCCTCCTCGGTGAAGCCCAGGTCCAGCAGGGCGCGTACCGAGAGGGACGCGTCGCGCACCCAGGTGAAGCGGTAGTCCCAGTTGCGCTCACCGCCGACCTGCTCCGGCAGGCCCATGGTGGGTGCGGCGACCAGCCCGCCGGTCGGGGCGTAGGTGAGCAGCTTGAGGGTGATCGCGGACCGGTGGACGGCGTCCGGCCACCGGCCGCGGTAGTTCGACTGGCGCACCCAGGTCTGCCAGTGGTCGACGGCGGCCCACAGCTGCTCGGTGAGCCAGCCTTCGGAGGGCGGCGGCGGGGCCTCGCCGTCGGGGCCGCAGGAGGTCATGACGACGCCCGAGGTCTCGCCGGCGTTGAGCGTGACCGTGCCGCGGACGTCCCGGTCCGCCCGGTGCAGCGGAAACAGTGCGCGCAGGTGCAGTGCCGCGCCGGCCGAGCGGAAGACGGCGTCCTGGCCGTCGACGGTCACCTGGTGGTCGGCCCGGCCGTAGTCGAACCGCGGCCGGCAGTCGAGTTCGAAGCGGACGGTGCCGCGCACGGCGCGGACGGCCCGGATCAGCGTGTGGCGGTCCGAGGCGCGGTTGCTGTTGTCGGGGAGCATCCAGTCGATGACCTCGCCGACGCCGTCCTCGGACATGAACCTGGTGACCAGGACGGCGCTGTCAGGGTAGTAGAGCTGACGGAAGGTCGGGGCGTGCTCCACCGGGGCCAGCCGGAAGTGCCCGCCGCGGTCGTGGTCCAGGAGGGCGGCGAAGATGCTGGGCGAGTCGAACCGCGGCGCGGCGAACCAGTCCACCACGCCCTGCGAGGAGATCAGCGCGGCGGTCTGCAGGTCTCCCACCAGTCCGTGGTCGGCGATGGGCGGGTAACGGTCCATGAGCGCTCCGAGGTCGCGGCTTCCTCGACGCAGCGTAGCTGTTATGTCATGGATGTCCTGGTATGGCGCGATACTGTCGCGACGGTCCCGCCGACGCCACGGCCGCCTCCTGCGCCGTGCCTGGGTCCGGCGCCGACCGGGGCCGGGGCGCCCGTATGCTCGCAGGCATGGGCGGCACACAGGCACGCGGTGGCGGGCGCGGACCAGGACGGCCGCGGGAGGAGCGGGTGACGGGCGCCGCCCTGAACGCGGTGATCGAGCTGGTCACCGAACAGGGCGTCCGGGCGGTCACCATGGACGCCGTGGCCGCCCGCGCGGGTGTCAGCAAGCCGGCCATGTACCGGCGCTGGCCGTCCAAGCAGGCCCTGGTGATCGCGGCCGCCGAGAGCCGGATCGGGCCGCTCTCGGTGCCCGACCTCGGTGATCTGCGGGCCGAACTGCGCGAGGTGCTGACCACGCGCCTGGCCTCCTACCGGATGCCCGGCACGGACCGGCTGGTGGCCGAGCTGATCGGCGCCGCTGCCGCGGCGGAACCCGGCGAGCACGGCGCCTACGCGGCCTACACCGACCGGATCATGGCGGAGACCCGCAGCATCCTGGAGCGGGGCATCGCCCGGGGCGAGGTCCGCCCGGAGATCGACATCCGCTCGGCCGCGACCCTGGTGGCGGCCCCGATGATCTACCGGCTGCTGGCGGAGCGCGAACTGCCGGACAGTCACCTCGTCGACGACCTCGTCGACTTCGTCGTGCGCGCGGTCAGCCGCACCTCCTGATCCCTGCAGCCCCCCGGCCGCCGGGGGTGGGCGCGCCCCCTCGTTGCGCCTGGGTGCGCCACAGAATCTCCTCGTCCCAGCCTCTTGCCCTGTCGCGGGCAAATATCAATACTGCCGGTAACGAATTCCGCCGCGAACCGTGGAGGACCCCATGGGCACCGCCGTGAGCACGACCTCGCACCCGATCCTCGCCAAGCCGCTGTTCCACGCCGGCCGCCGCCGGCTGGAGCGGACGGCGCCCGACACTCCGCACGCCGACTTCCGCCTGCTGGAGATCACCCCGATGACCCCGCACATCGGCGCCGAGGTCACCGGCGTCGACCTCGCCGGCCCGATCGGCGAGGATCTCGCCGCCGAACTGCGCCGGGCCCTGGACGAGTGGAAGGTGATCTTCTTCCGGGACCAGCACCGCTTCGACGCCCGCGCCCACCTCGCCCTGGCCGGCGTGTGGGGGCCGCCCGAGCCGAACCCGTTCTTCCCCAAGGGCGACACCACCGGGGTCTCCCGGCTCGCCAAGGACGCCACCGCCATCGGCCAGGAGAACATCTGGCACAGCGACCACTCCTTCATGGCCGCCCCGGCGATGGGCTCCGTCCTGCGGGCCGTGGAGGTCCCGGCCGCCGGCGGCGACACCATGTGGGCCGACATGGGCGCCGCGTACGACAACCTCGCCCCCGAACTGCGCGAACGCATCGAGGGCCTGACGGCGGTCCACGACTGGGAGCCCACCTGGGGCTCGTTCATGACCCCCGAGCAGATCGCCGCCCTCAGGAGCACGCTGCCCCCGGTCGAGCACCCCGTCGTGGTGCACCACCCGCGCACCGGCCGCCCGACCCTGTACGTCAACGAGCCGTTCACCACCCGCATCGCCGGCCTGCCCGAGGCGGAGAGCCGCGAGCTGCTGCACCTGCTCGGCCTCCAGGCGCGGATCCCCGAGTTCCAGGTGCGCTTCCGCTGGCAGCCGGACTCGATCGCGATCTGGGACAACATCGCCACCCAGCACTACGCGATCAGCGACTACTACCCGCAGCGGCGCGTCATGGAGCGGATCGCCGTCGCCGGCGGCCCGCTCTCCTGATCCAGGACGCCCCCACTCCCCCATGCCGGCCGCCACCCCCGCGGAGCCCCGATGACCGACACCGACGTCAGAACCACCGCCCTGCCGGCCACCGACCCCGGGCGCCGCGCCTGGACCGTGACCGGCCTGCTGGTGGTCTTCATGATGATCAATTTCGCCGACAAGTCCGTCCTCGGCCTCGCGGCGGACCCGATCCGCCGCGATCTGGGCCTGTCGGCGACCGCCTTCGGGCTCGCGAACAGCGCCTTCTTCCTGCTGTTCTCGATCTCCGGCGCCGCCGTCGGCCTGCTCTCCGACCGGGTGCGGCCACGTCGGCTGCTGCTGGCCATGGTGCTGCTCTGGTCGCTCGCCCAGGCGCCCATGGCCCTCGGCGGCGGCGCCGCCCTGCTGGTGGCCTCGCGGATCCTGCTGGGCGCCGCGGAGGGACCGGCCTTCCCCGTCGCCCAGCACACCGCCCTCTCCTGGTTCCCCGACCGGCGGCGCAACCTGCCGGGCGCGCTGGTGATGGCCGGAACCACCCTGGGCGTGGTGGTCGCCGCGCCCGGGCTGACGTGGGTCGTCCACCACCTGGGCTGGCGCTCCGCGTTCGGCGCCGTCGCCGTCGCCGGCATGCTGTGGGCCGTCGTCTGGACCCTCGCCGGACGGGAGAACGGCCGCACCGCCGACACCGACCGGCCGCGCCGGGATCCGGCCCGGGACACGATCGGCGCGCCACCCGCCGGCCCGTCCTACCGGCGGATCCTCGCCACCCGGACCTGGATCGGCAGCACGGCCGCCTACTTCGGCACCTACTGGATGACCGCACTGCTGCTGGTCTGGGTGCCGAGCTACCTCCACGACGGCCTCGGCTACTCCGACACCGCCACGGCGAACCTGGTGGCCGCCCTGTGGGCCGTCAACACGCTCGCCCTGCTGGGCCAGGCCTGGCTCACCGGCCGGCTGCTGCGCCGGGGCGTCGCCAGCCGCTGGGCCCGGGCCCGCGTCGGAGGGGCCGTCCTGCTGGTCTCCGCACTGGCCTGCCTCGCCCTCCCCGCGCTGCCGCACTCGACGGCCACCGTGCCGCTGCTGATCGCCGCGTTCGGCCTGGGCGGAACGATGGTGACCGTCGCGGTGACCACGGTCGCCGAACTCGCACCCGAAGAGCGCCGCGGCGGCGCCCTCGGCCTCATGAACGCCGTCGTCACCACCGCCGGCCTGGCGGCCCCCGCCCTGACCGGCCACCTGGTCGACCTGCACGGCGGCGCCGGGTACGGCCTCGCCGTCCGGATCGCCGGCCTCCTCCTGCTGATCGGCGCAGCGGCCACCCTGCTCGTCGACCCCGCCCGGGACGCCGCCCGTCTCCGCTCCGCCTGAACCCGACCGCTCCCGCCACCCGCTCGGAGGAACACCGTGCCCGACCCCGTCGCCACCGACCCCACCGTTCCCGCCGACCTCGACCGCGCCCTCGCCGACCTGCGCGCCCACGCGGCCTCCTGGGCCGCCGCCCCGGCGGACCTGCGCATCGGCCTGCTGGAGCGGCTGCTGCCGAGGATCCGGGAGACCGCCGCCGCCATGGTCGACGACGCCTGTCGGCACAAGGGCCACCGGCCCGACTCCCCGTGGGCCGCCGAGGACTGGGCGGGCGGCCCCTGGGCCCTCGCCCAGCACACCGCCGCCCGCCTGCACGGCCTCCGGCGTCTCGCCGCGGGCCGCGACCCGCTGCCCGCCGACCGCGTCCACGAGACGGACGGCCGGACCTGGGTCGACGTCTTCCCCGCCACCGCCGCGGACCGCCTGCTCCTGGCCGGCTACCGGGCCCGCGTCCGTCTCCTCCCCGGCACGAGTGCCGAGCGGGCCCGCGAGCGCGCCGCCGCCCGCCACCGCCACGGCACCGCCCGACCGGGCATCGCCCTCGTCCTCGGCGCCGGCAACGTCGCCGCCCTCACCGCCACCGACATCCTGCACCAGCTGTACGCCGAGAACCGGGTGGTCATCGCCAAACTGAACCCGGTCAACGCCTATCTGCGGCCCCACTACGAGCGGATCTTCGCCGAGTTCGTCCGGAACGGCTGGCTGCGCCTGGTCGACGGCGGCCCCGCCGAGGGCGCCCTGCTCACCACCCACCCCGAGGTCGACGCCGTCCACATCACCGGCAGCGCCCGCACCCACGACGCCGTCGTCTGGGGCACCGACGACCGGGCCGGACAGCGCCGCCGCGCCGGCATCCCGCTGGTCGACAAGCCCCTCACCAGCGAACTCGGCGGTGTCAGCCCGTTCCTCGTCGTCCCGGGCCCGTGGAGCGCCGCCGACTTCCGCCACCAGGCCGAGCACATCGTGACCGCCAAGATGAACAACTCCGGCCACAACTGCATCGCCGCCCAGGTCCTCCTGGTGCCCCGCCGGTGGGACGGCACCGAACGCCTGCTCGACGCCGTCCGTGCCGTCCTGCGCGACCTGCCGTTCCGCACCGACTACTACCCCGGCTCCGCCCAGCGGCTCGCGGCCGTCCGCAGGGCGCACCCCGGCGCCGAGATGTACGGCGACGGCTGTCGCCTCCTCGTCCCCGACGTCGCCGACCCCGCCGACCCGCTGCTCACCGAGGAGGTGTTCGCCAGCGCCCTCGGTGTCGTCCGCCTCCCCGGCGACACCCCGGCCGCCTTCCTCGACCAGGCCGTCCGCTTCGCCAACGACCGCCTCCCCGGCACGCTCGGCGCCACCGTGCTCGTGCACCCCCGCACCGAGCGCGACCACCCGGCGGCCGTGGCGGGCGCCGTGGACCGGTTGCGCTACGGCACGATCGCCGTGAACACCTGGTCGGGCGTGGGCTTCCTCCTCGGACACACCCCGTGGGGCGCGCACCCCGGGCACACCCCGCAGGACATCGGCAGCGGCACCGGCTTCGTCAACAACACCTGGATGCTGGACGACGTCGAGAAGACCGTGCTCCGCGCCCCCTTCGCCCCCGCACCGCGCGGTCTGTTCACCGGCTCGCCCTCCCTGGCGCCGCGCCCGCCCCACTTCGTCACCCACCGCTCCGGACGCGCCACCCTGGAACGCCTGGCCCACTACACCGCCGCCCCCGCCGCCCGCCGGCTGCCCGGCCTGCTCGCGTCCGCCCTGCGCGGCTGACCGCGTCCGGCAGCGCTCAGCGGCCGCGTCCGGGCCGGGTCAGCGAGGCGATCCGCGCCACCAGGACGCCGGCCACCACCCAGGTGCTCCCCCACACGGCGGCCCCGGCAAGCACTCCGGTCGACGTGGCGGTGGCCCATCCGGCGACCACCGCGGCGGCCCCGCCGACCGCGAGCACCGCGAGCAGCTCGGCGAGCGTCCGCACGCTCCCCCACCAGCGGGGGCCGACGCGGTGCCGGCCCAGCCTCCGGGCCAGCCGCCGGTCACGGGCGAGTTCGTCCTCGGCTTCGGCGAGCAGACGCAGTTCACGCGGAGTGAGCACGGCGCACCTCCCGACCGGCACGGAACCGCACACGTCGGCACCTGGTCCTCTACCCGCAGGCCGGCGCGGAATGCACGGAGCACCGGGGTGAACCGGGACCGGCCGAGGCCATGTCGCCCTCGTGCCCGGCGGACTCGGCGCGGGCCTGCCCGGCCTCGGCGTCCGGCACCGTGCCGACGGAGGCCGCGCCCGCCCCCGTCGGCCGTCGGGAGCGGTCCCCGTCCGGCTGCTACGGCGCGGGGTTCGGCCCGTCCGCGGGCGAGGTGGGCCCGGATGCCGGAGCGGGAGGCGCCGGAGGCGGGTAGGTCGGGGCGAACGGCCCGGTGGCGCCCGGCCCCGGCCGGGGCGCGCGGGTGGCGATCCCGACGACCGTCACCGCGACGGCCACGGCGAGCGCGAAGTACGGCTGCAGCATGATGAACATCGCGTCGAACGGCAGGTCGAAGACGCTGTGCAGCCGCAGGGTGGTCAGCTGGGCGAAGAGCTGCTGTCCGGAGGCGGAGAGGGTCGTCACGAGGAGGAGCACCGCCGCGGCGGGCCGCACCCAGGACACCCCCCGGAACGCCAGCACGGCGAGCACCGCGGTCGAGGCCGACGTCACGGCGAGCGGCGTGAAGTAGGCGGTGACGGCCAGTGCCGGCAGGTCGGCCTGCCGGTGGGCCATCCCGATGAGGTAGCCGTAGGTGCCCTGCATGATGCTGACGACCACGGCGATCGCGAAGATCCCCAGGTACACCAGCAGCAGCACTCCGATCGCGGTCAGTCCGCGCCCGGGTTCCCTCCCCGGGCCGTGTCCCGGCAGCGCGTTCCCGCCGTACGCCATGAGCCCCACCCCTCGTCGTGTTCCTGGCGAGAGGTTAGCGCCCGGTGGCGACGGCCCGGGGCGGATTTCGGGCCCCGTGACGTACGCACGTTCGATGCGGGGCGCGGCGGGAGCGGGCTCGGACCCATCCGCGACGTCCACGACGTCCCATCCACCCGAATTCAGTTCGAAGACGAACCACCGCCGTGTCTCAACGTGTTCGCCCGACTACCGATGGTAGCTTCCAGCTGCCGCCCGCTCGGGACGGCACTCTCGGAGCACCATGCGAAGGAGTGACCCATGACCCAGCTCAGCGCGACCGCCGCGGAGACCAAGAAGGCGATGGCCAGCGAGGTCGCCGCCACCAAGACCTGGCGCCACGTCATCCAGCCGGACGCGGACGCCGCAGCCAACTACCTCAACCTCCCGCCCGCCCAGGGGCCGGGCGAGGCGACCATGGCCACCCGGACCGACGGACAGGTCGACCTCCTCGTCCTGCTCTAGGAGCAAGGCGTCGAACGACCGCCGGTCCCGCGGCGCGGCCCCCGCCCCGCGGGACCCGCGGGGCCCGCCGCCCGCCCCCCCCCCCCCGGGGACCCCAGGAAACCCCCCCGGGGCCCGAGG
>NZ_JBFBJY010000072.1:0-43633 GCF_040702125.1 Kitasatospora sp. NPDC085895
TCCGGGCCGACCGCGCACCGCCGGTTCGCGGAGTGGACCGCCGCGCGGGTGTGGGCGAAGCTCTACCTCCTGGTCTTGTCCGCGCCCCGCGGCGTGCCCGCCGAAACCCGGTGGCCCGGCGGCACCGCCCCCGACGACAATGCGGCGGACACCGCGGTACGGGGGGAGGGGTCGTGGAGCGACCGGACGACGACGGGCGGTCGTTGCTGCTGCTGGACGTGGACGGGCCGCTCAACCCGTACCGGGCGAAGCCGCAACGACGGCCCGAGGGCTACCTCACCCACCGGGTGAAGCCCGCCTCCTGGCTGGAACGGCACCGCGACACACCGCCGGCCCGGGTGAAGCCGCTGCGGTTGTGGCTGCACCCCGGGCACGGACCGGCCCTGCTCGCCCTGCCGTACCGGCTCGTCTGGTGCACCACCTGGCAGGACGAGGCCAACGAGTGGATCGGGCCGCCGATCGGCCTGCCCCGGCTGCCCTTCGTCCGCTGGCCGCGGATGCACCACGGCGACCCCGACGGACTGCACTGGAAGACCCGGTACCTGACCGAGTGGGCCGCCGGACGGCCGTTCGCCTGGGTGGACGACGAGATCGAACCGCAGGACACCGCCTGGATCGCCGCCCACCACCCCGCCCCGGCGCTGACCCTGCTGATCGACCACCGGCACGGCCTGCGGGCCGCGGACTTCGCGGCCCTCGCCCACTGGGCCGAGCAGCTCCCGGCGGCCGGCCGGTGACCGCCGGGACGGTGCGCAGCCTGCACCGCCACCCCCTGAAGTCCGCGCTCGGCGAGGAGATCGCCCACGCGCGGATCACCTGGCGCGGCCTCGACGGCGACCGGGTCCGCGCCCTGCTCGACACCGCCACCGGCCGCGTGGTCAGTGCCAAGAACCCGCGGCTGTGGCGCGCCCTGCTGACCGTCACCGCCCGCACCACCCCGCACGGGATCCGCCTGCTCGCCGCCGACGGACGGGAGTTGGACGAGGCGGGGCTCACCGCACTGCTCGGCCGGGAGGTACGGGCGGTCGACGTGCCGCCGCCCGGCGCCGAGCTGGAGCGCAGCGTCCCCGAGGAGGTGCTCGACCGCGGCGCGGACGCCGAGGTGCCGTCCACCGTCCACGCCCTCGGCAGTGCGGCGCCGCCCGGGACGTTCTTCGACTTCGCGCCCGTCCACCTGGTCAGCACCGCGGCCCTGGCGGCCCTCGGTGAAGGCGCCGGGACCGGCGGGCCGGTCGCGGCGGCCCGCTACCGGCCCAACCTGGTGGTCGACACCCCGGGGCGGAGCGGTTTCCCGGAGAACGGCTGGGTCGGCCGCGAGCTGCGGATCGGCGACGGCGTCCGGCTGGAGGTGCTGGCGGCGACCCCGCGCTGCGCCGTCCCGACCCTGGCGCACGGCGCGCTGCCGCGCGACCTCGGGGCGCTGCGCGCGGCCGCCCGGCTCAACCGGGTGGAGCCGCTGCCCGGCACGGGCCCGATGCCCTGCGCCGGGGTGTACGCGCGGGTGCTGGCGGGTGGCACCGTCCGCCGCGGGGACGCCGTCAGCCTGCGGTGACCGGGCGGGCGGGCGGGGCGCCGACGGCGGCGGCCAGCGCGGCGAGGAAACGGTCGCCGGTGGCCGGGTCGCGGACGGCGATCCGCAGCCAGTCCGGCCCCAGGCCGGGGAAGGTGTCGCCGCGCCGCACCGCGAACCCGGCCTCCCGCAGCCGCTCCCGCACCGCGGCCGCACCGTCCAGCTCCACCAGCAGGAACGAGGACGCGGGGGTGCCGTGCACCCGCACGCCGGGAACGCCGCGCAGGCCCGCCAGCAGGTGCGCCCGGTGCGCGGCCAGCTCGTGGGCGGCCTCCTCGGCCTCGGCGAGTGCGGCCGGTGCCGAGCAGACCTCGGCGGCCGCCAGCGCCGGGGTGGAGACCGGCCAGAGCGGCTGGGCGGCGGCGAGTTCGGCGATCAGCTCCGCCGGGCCGAGCACGTAGCCGATCCGCAGCCCGGCCAGGCCCCAGGTCTTGGTGAGGCTGCGCAGCACGACCACCCGGCCCGGCAGGCCGCGCACGTCGGCGAGGGCGGCGCTCTCGCCCGGGACGGTGTCCATGAAGGCTTCGTCGACCACCAGGGTGCGGCCGGGGCGGGCGAGCGCGGCGACGTCCGCGGCGGGGTGCAGCACGGAGGTCGGGTTGGTGGGGTTGCCGATCACCACCAGGTCGGCCTCCTCGGGCACCGCGCCGGGCGTCAGCCGGAAGCCGTCCTCGGCGCGCAGCACCGCCCGGTGCACGGTGTGCCCGGCGTCCCGCAGCGCGGCCTCCGGTTCGGTGAACTGCGGGTGCACCACGCAGACGTGACGGGCCGCCACGACCCGGGCGAGCAGCACGAAGGCCTCGGCGGCGCCGGCGGTGAGCAGCACCTCGCCGGCCGGCCGGCCGTGCCGGGCGGCGACGGCGGCGCGGGCGGCGGCCTGGTCCGGGTAGGCGGCGAGGTCGCCGAGGGTGGCGGCGAGCCGGTCGCGCAGCCAGCCGGGCGGGGTGCCGGTGCGGACGTTGACGGCGAGGTCGACCAGGCCGGCGGCGCGGACCTCCGCGTCGCCGTGGTGCCGGAGGTCGAAGTCGGTGCTCATCGCGGTGGTCTCCCGAGGGGTCGCGGGGCGGTAGGGGCTGCCCGGGCGCAGCGGCTCGTCCGGGGCGGGGGCGCGGCGGGCGATCGCGACCGTGGCCGTCCGGGAGGCCGTCTTGGGCACCACCAGGCGCCCGCCGGGAGCCTCTGCCAGGGCGGCGGCCTCGGCGACGCCGGGGGTGCCGAGGGCGGCGCGGACGGCCGCGGAGGGGTTCGGCACGGGCACCGCGGCGAGCACGGCCGCCGGGTGTGCGGTCAGCGGGACGCCGAGGATCCGGGCGGCTCCGCGCAGGCCGGGTTCGGCGGCCCTCGCGTCGACGGTGGTGAGCAGCACGAGCTCCGTGCGGTCGAGGCCCGCGGTGGCCAGTGCTTCGTCGAGCAGGCGCAGGACCTCGTCCGCGGGGGTGCCGGGGCGGGCGCCGACACCGGCGACCAGCGGGCCGTGCAGCTCCACCACCGTGCCTCCGCAACCCCCGTGACCTGCCGGAAATCCCACCACGGGCGCGACGGGCGGGTCAATCGTGGCGGGTGTGAGATGGAACGTACCGGCGTCGGGTGCTGTTCTTCCGTTCTTCACTTCCGCGGCGCGGCCCCGGCCACCGGCCCCCGCCTAGGGTTTGGCCGCTCGACCGGTCGCAGCCAGCACTGCCTCGCACCACCCTCAACTGCCGCCCCTCGTACGGAGGACAGCATGACCGCCGCTCGGACCCCGAAGCGCAACCGGCGCACCTTCACCGCCCTCGCCGGAGCCGTCGCGATGGCCGCCGGATCGCTCGGCATCTGGGCCGCCACCGGCGCCACCGCCCAGGCCGCCACCCTCCCGACCCCCGACCACGTCGTGGTCGTGGTGATGGAGAACCACGCCTACTCGCAGGTCATCGGCAGCTCCAGCGCGCCGTACCTGAACAACACGCTGAAGGCGGGCGGGGCCAACCTGACCCAGTCCTACGGCCTCACCCACCCCAGCGAGCCCAACTACTACCAGCTGTTCTCCGGCTCCAACCAGGGCCGCACCGACGACAGCTGCGTCACCGTCGGCTCGATCTCGGCGCCGAACCTCGCCTCCGAGCTGATCGCCGCAGGCAAGACCTGGGCGAGCTACAACGAGGGCCTGCCCAGCCAGGGTTCGACCGTCTGCTCCAGCAGCTCGGGCAAGTACGCCCAGAAGCACAACCCGTGGTTCGGCTTCTCCAACGTGCCGACCTCGACGGCGAAGACGATGACCCAGTTCCCGACCGACTACACCACCCTGCCCAAGGTGTCGTTCGTGGTCCCGAACCTGTGCAACGACATGCACGACTGCTCGGTCTCCACCGGCGACACCTGGATCCAGAACAACCTGGGCGCCTACGCGACCTGGGCGAAGACCCACAACAGCATGCTCGTGGTGACCTTCGACGAGGACAACAAGCTCTCCGGCAACCGCATCCCGACGATCCTCTACGGCGAGCACGTCGCCGCGGGCAGCTCCACCGCCACCACCTACAACCACTACAACACGCTGCGCACCCTGGAGGACCTGGCCGGCCTGACCAGCCACGCGGGCAACGCCGCGACCGCCTCCGACATCACCGGCATCTGGAACTGACGCCCGTGTACCTCGCGGACTCCCGCAGCACCAAGGCCACCGCCACCGGGGCCGGCCGCACCGCGGCCGGCAGCGGCGACGCCGACAGCGCCGCGAGCAGCACCGATCCGGCCGCCGTCCCGGGCATCCGCCCGGGGCGGCGCGCCGCCGCGGTGCCCGGCACCGTCCTGGCCCTCGGCGCGGTCAGCCTGATCACCGACGTCTCCTCGGAGATGGTCAGCGCGGTGCTGCCGCTGTACGTGGTCGCCGGACTCGGGCTCTCCCCGCTCGGCTTCGGCCTGCTCGACGGCATCAACAACGGTGTCGGCGCCCTCGTCCGGCTGGTCGGCGGGCACGCCGCGGACGGCGGCCGGGGCAGGCACAAGGCCGTCGCCGCGATCGGCTACGGCCTGTCCGCGGTCTGCAAGCCGCTGCTGCTGCTCGCCCACACCCTGCCGCTGATCAGCGCGGTGCTGGCGGTCGACCGCACCGGCAAGGGACTGCGCACCGCCCCGCGCGACGCCCTGATCTCACTGTCCACCGCGCCCGAGCACCGCGGGCGGGCGTTCGGCGTGCACCGCGCCATGGACACCACCGGCGCGCTGCTCGGCCCGCTGGTCGCCTTCGCCCTGCTCCGGTTCGCCGCCGACGGCTACGACGCGGTCTTCGCCGTCTCCGCGTGCGTCGCCGCGCTCGGCGTGCTGGTGCTGCTGCTCTTCGTCCCCGGCCGCACCGCCACCGCCGCCCCCGCCGACGGGCCGCGCCCCGCCCTGCGCGACTCGCTGGCCCTGCTGCGGCTGCCCGCGCTGCGGCGGCTCACCCTGGCCGCCGTCCTGCTCGGTCTGACCACCGTCAGCGACTCCTTCCTGTACCTGCTGCTGCAGCGCCGGCTCGACCTGCCGGCGCACCTCTTCCCGCTGCTGCCGCTCGGCACCGCGGCCGCCTTCCTGCTGCTGGCCGTGCCCTTCGGCGCGGCCGCGGACCGGATCGGCCGCCGCCGGCTCTTCCTGCTCGGCCACCTGGTGCTGCTCGCCGGGTACGGGCTGCTGCTCGCCCCGTTGCACGCCTGGTGGGCGGCGCCGGTCGTGTTGCTGCTGCACGGTTCGTTCTACGCGGCGACCGACGGCGTGCTGGCCGCGGCCGCCTCCGCGACCGTGCCCGCCGAGCAGCAGGGCGCCGGGCTCGCCCTGGTGGGCACCGGGCAGGCGCTGGCCCGCTTCGGCTGCTCGCTGGCGTTCGGCGCCGGCTGGACCCTCTGGGGCGGGCAGCCGGTGCTGGCGGTCGCCGCCGCGGGGCTGGCCGTGGCCGCCGGTGCCGCCTTCCTGCTGATCCGCACCCCCGACTCACCAGCCGACACCCGCACCACCGAGGAGCACCCTGCATGACGCGCACCGCCCGCCTGCTGACCCTGCTGGCCGCCGTCCTCCTGCTCGGGGCGGTCGGCACGGTGGCGGTGCTGCACGCCGCCGACCGCTCCGGCCGCAAGGACCAGGAGCAGGCGGGCGGTCCCGTGATCACCCCCGGCCCCGTCCCGCTCGCCCCGGACGGGCCCCGCCGGCTGCTGTTCCGCTCCACCGCCTGGGGGCCGCACCGCGACGAGATCACCGCGGTGCCCGCGGACCGGCCGGACGGCCCGCGGACCGCCTCCGGCCTCAGGTGCCTGCGCTTCCACGCCGCCGCGGGCACCGGCATCTGCCTGCAGGGCGAGCAGGAAGGACTGGGCGACCGCTACTGGGCGGTCGTCCTCGACGCGGGCCTGCACGAGCTCAAGCGGTACCCGGCGGCGGGCATCCCCACCCGCTCCCGGGTGTCGCCCTCCGGACACCTGGCCGCCTGGACGGTCTTCGTCAGCGGCGACTCGTACGCGGGCACCGACTTCTCCACCCGGACCTCGATCGTCGACACCCGCGGCTGGACCCTCCACGACAACCTGGAGACCTTCACCGTCCTGGACGGCGGCAAGCCGCTGAAGTCTCCCGACACCAACGTCTGGGGCGTCACCTTCGCCGACGACAACGGCTTCTACGCCACCGTCGCCACCGGCGGGAGGACCTACCTCGTGCGCGGCGACCTCGGCGCCCGGACGCTCACCACCCTGCACCAGAACGTCGAGTGCCCCTCGCTCTCGCCGGACGGCACCCGGGTCGCCTACAAGAAGCGGGTGGCCGGCGCCTCCCCGGACGCGCCGTGGCGGCTGTACGTGCTCGACCTCGCCACCATGACCGAGACCGCCACCGCCGAGCAGCGCAACATCGACGACCAGGCGCTGTGGGCCGACGGCCGCACCCTGGTGTACGCCCTGGCCGGGGACTACGGGGCCGACCTCTGGACCGTCCCGGCCGACGGCTCCGGCAGCCCGGCCGTCCTCACCCGCTCCGCGGTGGCCCCGGCCTACCTCGGCTGACCGGCCGCCGGGCGGGCCGTCCGCTCCGCCGGCGGCCGCCAGTCCAGCAGCGACGCCGCGGCCCGGACGGCCGTCCGTTCGGGCAGCCGGCCGGCCGCCGCGAGGAGGGTGTCCCGCAGGGCGACCGCGGGGGCGGCCCGCAGCCCGACCAGCCGGCCGACCCGGCGTGAGCCGGCGGTGACGGCGGTGGTGCGGGGCAGCCGGGCCGCGGTGTAGGCGGCGAGGGCGCCGGTGACGTCCGCCCCGGCGAGTGCGTGCGCGAGGACGACGGCGTCCTCCAGCGCCTGGCAGGCGCCCTGCCCCTGGAAGGGCGTCATGGCGTGGGCGGCGTCGCCGAGCAGGGCGACCCGGCCGCCGTGCAGGGCGGGCAGCGGGTCGGCGAGCTCCCACACGTCGTGCCGCAGCACGGCGGCCGGGTCGGCGGAGTGCAGCAGGTCGACCAGCCCCCGGTGCCAACCGCCGTACCGGCGCAGCAGTTCGGCGCGTTCGTCGCCGTCCGCGGCCCGGCCGCCGGGCGGGGTGAGCGCGGCGGCGTAGAGGTAGACCCGGCCGCCGGTGAGCGGGATGACGCCGGTGAGCGCGCCGCGGCCCCAGGTCTCGCCGGCCGGCACCGGACGGCCGGGGTCGGGGACGACGGTGCGCCAGGTGGTGAAGCCGGAGTAGCGCGGGCCGGGGTGTCCGGGCAGCAGCAGCGCGCGGGCGGCGGAGCGCAGCCCGTCGGCGGCCACCACCAGGTCGGCCTCGCCCTCGGTGCCGCCGGCCGTGACCCGGGCGGGCCGGCGGGCGTCGCCGGGGTCGGCGAGCGAGGCGGGGGAGCCGGTGCGGACGGTGCCGGGCGGAAGCCGCCGGTGCAGGGCGGCGACGAGGTCGGCGCGGTGCACGGCGACCACGGGGTCGCCGTAGGCGCGGGCGATCGCCTCCTGGCCGGCGGCGGCGAGCCGGCGGCCGGAGGGGCGGCGCAGGGCGGCCTCGCCGTGCAGCTCGGCCAGGGCGCGGACCTCGTCGCCGGCGCCGAGCACGTCGAGGGCGCGCAGGGCGTTCGGGGCGATGCCGAGGCCGGAGCCCACGGGGTCGAGCGAGGCGGCGCGCTCGTGCACCGTGACCTGCCAGCCGCGGAGGTGCAGGGCGAGCGCCGTGGCCAGCCCTCCGATGCCCGCACCGATGACGACGGCCTTCTGCTGCACGGCGGACCTCCCGGGGTTACTACGTCTGTAGTGTCACCGTACTCCACTCCTCACTACATCTGTAGTTCCGGTCGGACGCGGGATGATCGGTGCCATGAGTACGCCGCGCGCCGCCCTGATCGCCGACACCGCCATCGCCCTGATCGCCGAACGCGGGCTGCGCGGCCTCACCCACCGCGCCGTCGACGAGGCGGCCGGACTGCCGGCCGGCTCCACCTCCAACCACGCCCGCACCCGCGCGGCCCTGCTGGCGCTCGCCCTCACCCGGATCGCCGACCTGGAGGCCGCGGGGTACGGATCGGCGACCGCCGACCCGAGGCGGCCGCCGCGCGAGCTGCTGCTCGACGGGGTCGCCCTCGGGGTGCACGCCGCGCTGACCGTCGGCCTGCCGCTCACCCTGGCCCGGCTGGAACTCGCCCTGGAGGCCACCCGTCGCCCCGAACTGCGGGCCGTCTACGACCGCCTGGGCGCGGGCTTCGCGGAGACCGCCGCTGCCGTGCTGGCCGCCGCCGGCTCGCGCGACCCGGCGGGGGACGCCCGGCGGCTGGTCCGCTGGTGCGAGGGCGTCGTCTTCCACACCGCGGCCGGTGCGGGCCGCGCCCTCGGCGTGCCGGGGCCGCAGGAGCTGAGGGCCGAGGCCGCCCGCTACCTGGACGCGCTGCTGGCGTCCTGAGCCCGCGTCAGCGGGTGCCGGCGTCCTGAGGCCGCGTCGGTTCCGTGCGCAGTTGCTCGCGCCGGTCGTGCCAGCGGCCGAGCAGGGCGGGCAGCTCCTCGCGCATGAAGCCGAAGAAGGCCAGCGATTCGGCCAGCCGGGCCCCGGCCGGGGTGTCGGGGCCGAGCGCCTCGATGCCCTCGCGCAGGCTCGACTCCCAGCGGACGAGCTCCCGGTCGCGGTGGACGGAGGCCTCGTACCAGGCGTCGTCGTGCACCCGGTAGTGGTCCCGGCGGGAGCCCGCCTCGCGTTCCCGGGTGACCAGGTTGACCTGGCCGAGGAAGCGCACCGCGCCGGACACCGCGGCCGGGCTGATCCGCAGGGTGTCGGCGAGTTCGGCGGCCGTCAGCCGGCCGGAGTCGCTGGCGAGCAGGGCGGTGAAGACCCGGGCGGGCATCCGCGGGAAGCCGGCGTCGGCCATCACCGCGGCGAAGCGCTCCACGAAGGCCCCGACCGCCGCGCCGTCCCGTTCCACCACGCCTCCCGCCCCGTGCCACGACCGTCCGGACCATCATCGGGGACCGGTCGGCCCTTGCGGAAATCCACTGAATTCATGAACTTCACGAATCTGTGAATCGAGAGTACCGTCGAGCCATGACGACCGCCATCTCGGTGACCGGCCTGGTCAAGGACTTCGGCCGGACGCGCGCCCTGGACGGGTTGGACCTCACCGTCGCACGCGGCGAGGTGCACGGCTTCCTCGGCCCGAACGGCTCCGGCAAGTCGACGACGATCCGCGTCCTGCTCGGCCTGCTGCGCGCCGACGCCGGCACCGTCCGGCTGCTGGACGGCGACCCCTGGCGGGACGCCGTCGACCTGCACCGCCGCCTCGCCTACGTGCCCGGCGACGTCACCCTCTGGCGGAACCTCTCCGGCGGCGAGGCCATCGACCTGCTCGGCCGGCTCCGCGGCGGCCTCGACCCCGCCCGCCGCGCCGACCTGCTGGAACGCTTCGAACTCGACCCCACCAAGAAGGGCCGCACCTACTCCAAGGGCAACCGCCAGAAGGTCGCCCTGGTCGCCGCCCTCGCCTCCGACGCCGAACTGCTCGTCCTGGACGAGCCCACCTCCGGCCTCGACCCGCTCATGGAGGAGGTCTTCCGCACCTGCGTCGCCGAGGAGCGCGACCGCGGCCGCACCGTGCTGCTCTCCAGCCACATCCTGTCCGAGGTCGAGGCGCTCTGCGACCGCGTCAGCATCATCCGCGCCGGCCGCACCGTGGAGACCGGCACCCTGGCCGAGCTGCGGCACCTCACCCGCACCGCGATCGACGCCGAACTCGCCGGCCCGCCGCCCGAGCTGACGGGTGTGCACGACCTCGTCACCGACGGCCGGCGGGTGCGCTGCCAGGTCGACGCGGACCGGCTCGACGAGGTGCTGCGCGCCCTCACCGCCGTCGGCGTGCGCAGCCTCACCAGCCGGCCGCCCACGCTGGAGGAGCTGTTCCTGCGCCACTACGAACAGCCCGGCATCCCGGACGGCGGCGACCGGTCGCCCGACCCGGCGGTGACCCGGTGAACACCCTCGCCGGCACCCCCGTCCTGCTGCGCCTCGCCCTGCGCCGCGACCGCATCGTGCTGCCCGCCTGGGTGTACGTGCTCGCCGCCTCGGTCGTCTCCACCGCCGTGTCCTTCCGCTCGCTGTACGACACCGAGGACGCCCGGCTCCGCTTCGCCGCCGGCATCGCCGCCAACACCTCGCTGCGCGCCCTGTACGGCCCCCTGCACGACGCGTCCACCATCGGCGGGCTGACGGCCTGGCGGATGGGCGTCTTCGGCGCCGTCCTGGCCGGCCTGATGAGCACCCTGCTGGTCGTCCGGCACACCCGGGCCGAGGAGGAGGACGGCCGGCTCGAACTCGTCGGCGCAGGCGCGGTCGGCCGCCGCGCCCCGCTCACCGCCGCACTGCTCGCCGCCGTCACCGCCAACCTGGTGCTCGCCGCGCTCGTCGCCGGCTGCCTCGCCGCCACCGGCGAGGCCCCCGCCGGCTCGCTCGCCTTCGGACTCGCCCTCGGCGGCTGCGGGATGCTCTTCGCCGGCACCGCCGCCGTCACCGCCCAGGTCGCCGGCACCGCCCGTGCCGCCAACGGCCTGGCCGGCGCCCTGCTCGGCACGGCCTTCGTGCTGCGCGCCGTCGGCGACGCGGGCCCGGCCTGGGTGGGCTGGCTCTCGCCGATCGGCTGGGCCGAGCAGGTCCGCCCGTTCGCCGGGGACCGCTGGTGGGCACTGCTGCTCCCGGCCGCGGGCACCGCGCTCGCCGTCGCGGCCGCCTACGCCCTGGTCGCCCGGCGCGACCTCGGCGCCGGCCTGCTGCCGCAGCGCCCCGGCCCCGCAGCCGGCGCCCCCGGGCTGCGCACCGCCGCCGCGCTCGCCGTCCGGCTGCACCGCGGCACCCTGATCGGCTGGGCGGGCGGCCTCGCCGCGGCCGGACTGGTCTTCGGCGGGGTCTCCCGCGGCGTCGTCGACCTGGTCGGCGACAACGCCCGGGTCGCCGACGTGATCGCCCGGCTGGGCGGCCGCCAGGGCGTCCTGGACGCCTACTTCGGCACCATGACCAACCTCTTCGGCATGGTCGTCGCCGGCTACGCGGTGCAGGCGGTGCTGCGGCTGCGCGCCGAGGAGACCTCCGGCCGGGCCGAGCCCGTCCTCGCGACCGCCGTCTCCCGGCTCCGCTGGGCCGGCGGGCACCTGCTCTTCCCGCTGGCCGGCAGCGCCGTGCTGCTGGCCGTCGCCGGGGCCTTCACCGGTCTCGGCCAGGGCGCCGCGATGGGCGGCACCGGGCGGGCCGTCGCCCGGCTGGTGCCCGCCGCGCTCGCCCAACTGCCCGCGGTGTGGCTGGTCGCGGCGGTCGCGCTCGCCGTGGTCGGGCTGGCGCCCCGGTGGAGCACGGCGGCGTGGGGCGCGTTGGCGTTCTTCCTGCTGATCGGCTGGCTCGGCCCCGTGCTGCGCCTGCCGCAGTGGGCCCTGGACCTCTCCCCGTTCACCCACACCCCGCACCTGCCGGGCGGCGCCTTCACCGCCGTCCCGCTGCTCTGGCTGACCGCGCTCGCCGCAGTGCCGGCCGCCGTCGGCCTGGCCGCGCTGGACCGCCGCGACCTGGGCTGAGCCGCGGCGCCGGGCGGACGGCCCGGCGGCGGAGGTGGAGTTCACGGGCCGGCCCGTCCGGGGCCGCATACGGTCGGACGGGCGTTCTGGTGATCCGCTATATTCGCGCCGCCGTCGAACGACCAGTGTCCGGCGCGCACCAGCGCACAGGGAGCCCGCATGCCGTCCGACCCGTACAGCCCTCAGCCGGACGACCGGGCGGCCCGGGACGACGCCTTCGCCCGGGCCTTCGCCCCGCCGAAGGACCACCGGCAGGACCCGCAGCGGACCCCGCCGCCGCCCTACGGTGCGCCCGTGCCGAACCCGTACGCCGCGCCGGCCCAGGACGAGGCACTGGCGCGGGCGTTCGCCCCGCCGCCGCAGACCCCGCCGCCCGGCGACCTCCCGATCGGTGCCGTCCCGCCCGGCGCGGTGCCGCCCGGTGCCGTGCCGCCCGCGGCCCCGTGGGGCGGCGGCGCCTGGGGGGCCGGCGCGGGCCCGTACGGCTGGCAGCAGCCGCCGCTCGGCCCGCCGACCGCCTGGAACGGCTACGCGATCACCTCGTTCGTGCTGGGCGTCCTCGGCATCGCCTGCTGCATGTGGGTCGGCGCGATCGCCTTCGGCGTGGCCGCCCTGCGCACCGTCAGGGCGCGCAACGAGCGCGGCCGCGGGCTGGCGATCGCCGGTGTCGTGCTCGGCGGCTTCTGGGCCGTCGTGCTGGCCGTGCTGATGGTGCTGGGCGTGGTCCTCGACGACCGCGGCCCGCTGGGCACCGCACCCTTCCGGGACGAGAACGGCCCCGACCGGACGGCCACCACCGGGGTCTTCGACCTCACCGCCGGGGAGTGCTTCGTCAAGCTCGGCAGCGGCAAGGGCGAGGACCTCACGGACGTCGAGACGGTGGACTGCTCCGAGCCGCACTACGGCGAGGTGTACGCCACCCCGCGCTTCACCGCCGCCGCCTACCCGGGCAAGGACGGCGTCGTCGCCGACGCCAAGAAGGGCTGCGCCGAGACGCTCTTCGACTACGCGCCGGACAGCTGGGCCGTCCCGGAGGACATGGAGATCCACTTCTTCTACCCGGACGCGGCGACCTGGGCGCTCGACGACGACCACTACGCCACCTGCTTCCTGACCGACGGCAGCTCGGCGGCCACGGGCACGGTGCGCCAGGACCGCAACGCGCTGAACGACGAGCAGATGGCCTACCTCCGCGCCGAGCACCGGGTCGACCGGGCGTACGACGAGCAGCCGCAGGCGAAGCCCGCCGCCGACCCGGCCGCCTACCGGGAGTGGGCGAAGAAGCTCTCCACCGCGGTCGGCGGGGAGGTCGACGACCTGGGCCGGCGCAGCTGGGGCGGGCTGGCCGCCGCTCCGGTCGGCGCGCTCAAGGACGAGCTGAAGCAGGCGCTGCCGCACCTGCAGGCGGCCGGGGCGGCCACCGACCCGAAGGTGCTGGAGCGCGAACTCGACGCGGCCGAGGGGCTGCTGGGCTTCGAGCGCCCGGCAGCCGTCCGGGCCGCGCTGGGCCTGGCGACCGGCGACGGCAAGCGCGACGGCGGGGGCGCGCCCGGCGGCGTGCGGACGGAGAGCCCGGCCCCGGTCGCCGATCTGCGCGGCCCCGGCCGTCCGTCGGCGGCCGGCGCCGCCCCGGCCCGGGTCTGACCCGGCGCCGGGCGCGGCCGGCGGGGCGTCAGCCCTCGGCGGGCAGGCCGACCAGGTCGGCCATCTCCTCGACGGCGTGCGCGAAGAAGGCGTCCGCGGGGTCGAAGGATCCGACCAGGTGCCCGAAGAGCTCGAACCCGATCATGCCGAAGAGCTGGGTCCAGGCGATCGCGGCCCGGGCCAGCACGGCTTCCGGCAGGCCGGGGGCGATCGCCGCGCGGAGCCGGGCGAGCTGCTCGCCGAGCGGCCCCGCGGGCACGGCCGGTCCGGTCGGTGCGGGCGCGTCCGGGCGGCCCTCCCGGACCACCGTGATCAGCGCGATCGGGAGCCGGGCGGCCGGCTCGATCGTCTCCTGCGGGGCGCGGTAGCCGGGCACGGGCGTGCCGTAGACCAGCGCGTACTCGTGCGGGTGGGCGAGCGCCCAGTCCCGTACGGCGCCGCACAGGGCCCGCCAGCGGGCGCGGGGGGCGGCCGGCGCGGCGGCCAGGGCCGCGTCGGCGGTGTCGGCGAGGTCGGTGTAGGCGTCGACGATCAGCGCGGTGAGCAGCTCGTCGCGGCTCGGGAAGTACCGGTAGATCGCGGACGAGGCCATGCCGAGCTCGCGGGCGACGGCGCGCAGCGACAGGCGCTGGGCGCCCTCGGAGGCGAGCTGCCTGCGGGCCTCCTGCTTGATCTCGCGGGTGAGCTCCTCGCGGGCCCGTTCGCGGGCGGTCCTGACGGCGGTCATGGGAACAGCCTGCCATATGCGGGAGCGCCGCACAGAAACGAGAGCACTGCTCTTGACCGTGGTCCGGGGCGGTGGCAGAGTCGTGCCCAGGAACGAGAGCACTGCTCTCGGAAGGGTCCGCCGCTCACTGCCCCGGGAGTTCCCGTGTCCGACACCGCCAGCCGCTACGTGATGCCCACCGGCCGGATCAGCGCCGCCCTGCTGGGCCTGTCCAACCGCACCGTCGCCGCCCTCACCCGCGCCGGCCTCAGCCTCTGGGGCTCCCGCGTCCTCGCCGTGCGCGGCCGCAAGAGCGGCGAGTGGCGCACCACCCCGGTCAACCTGCTCACCCACGACGGGCAGCGCTACCTGGTCGCGCCGCGCGGCCACACCCAGTGGGTGCGCAACCTGCGCGCCGCCGGCACCGGCGAACTCCGGCTCGGCCGCCGCGCCGAGGCCTTCCGCGCCGTCGAACTCCCCGACGCCGAGAAGCCCGCGGTGCTCCGCGCCTACCTCAAGCGCTGGAAGTTCGAAGTCGGCGTCTTCTTCGACGGCGTCGACGCGGACGCCTCCGACGCCGAGCTGCTGCGGATCGCCCCCGGCTACCCGGTCTTCCGGCTCGCCCCGAACTGACGGCGGCGCGGCCCCGGCGTCAGAGCGCCGCGCGGACGAGGCGCTCCGCGAGCTGCGGCGCCCCCGCCCAGTGCAGGTGCAGGTACGAGCCGTGCACCGCGCCCTGCACGAACCCCTCGACGGCCGGCCCGGCCGGGCCGCGCCAGCCCCAGGCGGGCTGCTCCCCGGCGCCCGGCTCGCAGACCGTGCGGTGGAACTCGTGCCCGCGCACCCGGGTGCCCGCCACCGCCAGCGGACCGTCCGTCAGCGCGACCGCCTCCCGGTAGCCCAGCGTGAGCCGCTCGGTCATCCGGGCCGTGTGCGGCAGCACCCCGCACATCTCCTTGCCGTCCAACTCCCGCCCCAGGTAGAGCAGACCGGCGCACTCCGCGGCGATCGGCGCGCCGCCCGCGGCCAGCGCGGCGATCTCCGCCCGGAGCGCCGCGTTGGCGCTCAGCTCACCCACGTACATCTCCGGGAAGCCGCCGCCGACCACCAGCGCGCGGGTGCCGGCGGGCAGGCGCTCGTCCCGCAGCGGGTCGAACGGCACGACCTCGGCGCCCGCCGCGGCCAGCAGTTCGGCGTTCTCCGCGTACGAGAAGGAGAACGCCGCCCCGCCCGCCAGCGCGACCCGCGGCCGGCCCGCGACGGGGGAGACCTCCGCGGCGGCGGACCACGGCCCGGCGTCCAGCGGCGGGGCGCTGCGGGCCAGCGCCAGCAGCGCGTCCAGGTCCACCGAGGCGGCGACCAGCTCGCCCATGTCCCGCACCGCCCACAGGGCGTCCGCGGAGCGTTCCACGGCCGGCACCAGGCCCAGGTGGCGCGAGGGCGTCGCCACCGAGGCGGTGCGCCGCACGCAGCCGAGCACCGGCACCCCGGAGCCCTCCTCCAGGGCCTCGCGCAGCAGCTGCTCGTGCCGGTCGGAGGCGACCCGGTTGAGGATCACCCCGGCCAGGCGCACCTGCGGGTCCCAGGAGGCGAAGCCGTGCACCAGCGCCGCCACCGAACGGGACTGCGAGGAGGCGTCCACCACCAGCACCACCGGCGCCTTCAGCAGCTTGGCGACCTGTGCGGTGGAGGCCAGCTCGCCGCGGCCCGCCGCCCCGTCGAACAGCCCCATCACGCCCTCGACCACCGCGACGTCGGCCCCGGCCGCGCCGTGCAGGAAGAGCGGCGCGACCCGGTCCTCCCCGCACATGAACGCGTCCAGGTTGCGGCCCGGGCGGCCGGCGGCCAGCGCGTGGTAGCCCGGGTCGATGTAGTCCGGGCCGACCTTGTGCGGGGAGACCGCGAGGCCCCGCGCGGCGAGCGCGGCGATCAGCCCGGTGGCGACGGTGGTCTTGCCCGCGCCCGAGGAGGGCGCGGCGACGACGAGACGGGGGATGTTCAACGGACTACCACTCGATACCGCGCTGGCCCTTGCGGCCGGCGTCCATGGGGTGCTTGACCTTGGTCATCTCGGTGACCAGGTCGGCGAAGTCGGTCAGCGGATCCTTGGCGTACCGGCCGGTGATCACCACGTGCTGGCTGCCCGGGCGGTCCTTCAGCACCGACACCACCTCGTCCACGTCCACCCAGCCCCAGTGCATCGGGTAGGTGAACTCGTCCAGCACGTAGAAGCGGTAGGTCTCGGCGGCGAGGTCGCGCTTGACCTGCTCCCAGCCCTCCTTGGCCGCCTCCTCGCTGGACTCCATGCCGCGCTGCACCCAGGACCAGCCCTCGCCCATCTTGTGCCAGGCCACCGTGCCGCCCTCGCCGGAGGCGCCGAGCACGCGCAGCGCGTTCTCCTCGCCGACCTTCCACTTGGCGGACTTGACGAACTGGAACACCCCGATCGGCCAGCCCTGGTTCCAGGCGCGCAGCGCCATGCCGAACGCGGCGGTCGACTTGCCCTTGCCCGGGCCGGTGTGCACCGCGGTGATCGGCAGGGTACGGCGCTGACGGGTCGTCAGTCCGTCGGCGGGGACACTCTCGGGCACTCCCTTGGGCACGGCTCAGGCCGCCTTTCGCTGGGTGGAGACGGAACGGTGGTCGCGGACGAGCGCCGCCACGCCCTCGGCGCGCAGCTCGTCCAGGGTGACGGCGGGGCCGCCGAGGCGGGCCGCCAGGGTGCGGGCCAGACCGAGGCGGACGTGGCCGGACTCGCAGTCCAGCACCACGCTCGCCACGCCCTGCCCGGCCAGCAGGCCCGCGGCCCGCTCGGCCTGCGCCAGGGCGTCCCGGCCGCCGGTGGCCCGGCCGTCGGTGACGACGACCAGCAGCGGACGGCGGTCCGGGTCGCGCATCCGCTCGACCCGCAGCACCTCGTGGGCGCGCAGCAGTCCGGCGGCCAGCGGCGTCCGGCCGCCGGTCGGCAGCTGCTCCAGCCGGGCCGCCCCGACCTCCACCGAGGAGGTCGGCGGCAGGGCCAGCTCGGCGCCGGTGCCGCGGAAGGTGATCATGCCGATCTTGTCGCGCCGCTGGTAGGCGTCCGTCAGCAACGACAGCACCGCGCCCTTGACGGCGCCCATCCGCTGCCGGGCCGCCATCGAACCGGAGGCGTCCACCACGAACAGCACCAGATTGGACTCCCGGCCGCGGCGCACCTGCTCCCGCAGATCGTCCCTGGCCAGCACCAGCGCCCGCCCGGACCGCCCGCGGGCGGCCTGGTGCGGGGCGGCGGCCTGCAGCGTCGCGGTCAGGTGCAGCCGGGCCAGGCGGCCCTGCGGGCGGCGCGCCCGCACGGTGTGCCCGCCGTCGGTCTCCGCGGCCGAGCGCCGTCCCCGGGCGCCCCGGCCGGTGCCCGGCACCTTGAACAGCCGGGTGCGGTACGGGTCGGCGCTGGCGACCGGCGCCTTCTCGCGGCCGGCGCCGGGTGCGGGGCGGGGCGGCGGCGGGGCCTGCTCGGGGGCGCCGGCCGGATCCGGGGCGGGGTCGGCGGCCGCCGAGCCGTCCGGGCCGCCGTCCGGGCCCTCGTCCTGCGGGCCGCCGCCGGGGCCGTCCGGGCCGCCGCCGTCGGGGTCGGTGTCCGGGTCGGTGTCGTCCGGGCCGTCCTCCTCGGCGCCCGCGTGCTCCTCCAGCGTGCGGTCCAGCTGCTCCTCGTCCAGGCCGGGCGCGTCGAAGGGGTTGCGGCGCCGCCGGTGCGGCAGCGCCAGCTGCGCGGCCTTGCGGACGTCCTCCTCCAGCACCTCGGTGCGCCCCGCCCAGGCCGCCAGCGCCACGGCCGTGCGGGCCATCACGATGTCCGCCCGCAGGCCGTCCACCTCGAAGGCCGCGCAGACCGCGGTGATCTGACGGAGCGCCGTGTCCGTCAGCTCCACCTCCGGCAGCAGCTCCCGGGCGGCGGCGATCCGCATCGCGAGCGCCCGCTCGTCCTCGGCGAACCGCGCGGCGAAGCCGGCCGGGTCGGCGTCGTAGGCCAGCCGGCGGCGCACCACCTCGGCCCGTTCCTGCGGGTCCCGGGTCGCCGCGATCTCCACCGTCAGGCCGAACCGGTCGAGCAGCTGCGGCCGCAGCTCGCCCTCCTCCGGGTTCATCGTGCCCACCAGCAGGAAGCGCGCGGCGTGCCGCACCGACACGCCCTCCCGCTCCACGTACGAGCGGCCCATCGCCGCCGCGTCCAGCAGCAGGTCGACCAGGTGGTCCTGCAGCAGGTTGACCTCGTCGATGTACAGCACGCCGCGGTGCGCCCTGGCCAGCAGGCCCGGCTCGTACGCCTTGACGCCCTCGGCGAGCGCCCGCTCCAGGTCCAACGAGCCGACGATCCGGTCCTCGGAGACGCCGACCGGCAGCTCCACCAGGTGCGCGGGCCGCTCCAGCGAACCCGCGCCGCCGTGCGCGCCGTCCGGGCACTGCGGGTCCGGTGCCGCCGGGTCGCAGGCGAACCGGCAGTCGGCGACCGTGCCGATCGACGGCAGCAGCCCCGCCAGGGCGCGCACCATGGTCGACTTGGCGGTGCCCTTCTCGCCGCGCACCAGCACACCGCCGACGGCCGGCGAGACCGCGTTCAACAGCAGCCCGAGCCGCAGGTCGGCCATGCCGACGACCGCGGTGAACGGATAACGGGCGTCACTCATCTGCTCTCCCATGTTCACGGCCCCGCTCACGGCGCACCCGGCGGCACGAACGGCAGCCCCTGCGGTGCCCCGCCCTCGATCAGCTTCCACAGCGCGTCGGTGTCCGCATGCTCCTCGATCAGGTCGCCCAGCCGGTCCAGCCGCTCCTCGCGCGCCGCGGCGAACGAGGTGTCCGGCGCCGGGACGAAGGCCCGCCCGGCCGCCGACGCCACCTCGCGCAGCAGCGCCCGGCGGAAGCCGTCGTTCTCCAGCGCGCCGTGCCAGGTCGTCCCCCACACCGCGCCGACCCGGCAGCCGTCCAAGAAGGCTTCCCCGCCCTCGACGGCCACCACGCCGTGGTGGATCTCGTACCCCTCGACCCGCTCCCCGTACGCCTCGCCGACCGGCCGGCCGAGCACCTTCTCCACACCGAACTCCACCCGGGTCGGCAGCAGCCCGAGGCCCTCGACGGCGCCCGCCTTCGACTCCACCGCGTCGACGATCTCCCGGGAGAGCATCTGGTAGCCGCCGCACACGCCGAGGACGGGCAGCCCGGCCGCCGCCCGCGCCTGCAGGGCGGTGTCCAGTCCGCGGCCGCGCAGCCAGTCCAGGTCGGCCACGGTCGCCCGGGTTCCGGGCAGCACCACCAGGTCGGCGTCGGCCAGCTCCTCCGGCCGGGTCGCCCAGCGGACCAGCACGCCCGGCTCCTGGGCCAGCGCGTCCACGTCGGTGAAGTTCGACAGGCGCGGCAGCCGCACCACGGCCACCCGCAGCACCTCCGCGCCGTGCGGGGCCGCGGTCGGACGGTTCTCCACCGCCGTCGACAGGTCCAGCGAGTCCTCGGCGTCCAGCCACAGACCGGACAGCATCGGCAGCGTGCCCAGCACCGGACGGCCCGTCAGCTCCCGCAACATCTCCAGACCCGGCGCCAGCAGCCGGGCGTCCCCGCGGAACTTGTTCACGAACCAGCCCGCCACCAGCGCCTGGTCCTGCGCGGACAGCAGCGCCAGGGTGCCGTACATCGCCGCGAATACCCCGCCGCGGTCGATGTCGCCGACCACCACCACCGGCAGGTTCGCCGCCGTGGCCAGGCCCATGTTGGCGATGTCCCGGTCCCGCAGGTTGATCTCCGCGGGCGAGCCGGCGCCCTCGCAGACCACCACCTCGTACCGGCCGCGCAGGTCCGCCAGGCACTCCAGCGCCCGCTCCAGCAGGACGGGCTTGCGCTCGCGGTAGTCCAGCGCCCCGACCTCGGCGACCGGCCGGCCGAGCAGCACCACCTGGCTGCGGCCGTCCGCCCCCGGCTTCAGCAGCACCGGGTTCATCGCCGCCTCCGGCGCCACCATGGCGGCCTGCGCCTGCATCGCCTGGGCGCGGCCGATCTCGGCGCCGTCCGCGGTGACGAAGGAGTTCAGCGACATGTTCTGCGCCTTGAACGGCGCCACCCGCACCCCCTGCCGGGCCAGCCACCGGCAGATCCCCGCCGTGACCACGCTCTTGCCCGCGTCCGAGGTCGTCCCTGCCACCAGCAGAGCCTTCGTCACGTGACACTCCCTTGCTTACGTGTGGCGCCGGCGGTGAGGACGGCCGTCCCGGCCGCGACGGTGGGCAGAGCTGCGCGGAACGGAAGGTGCGGCGCCGTCATCGCTTCCCTCCCGGCTCGCGGGCATCCCGCCCCCTGACGTCCCCGTGCCAGGCCGGTGAGGCCGCGGGCGGCCGTGGTGACGGCCAGGGCCAGGACGCCGACGCGGCGGGAGAGGCGGCAGGCGCGTTCGATGTCCGCGACGGCGACCGGGCGGAGTTCGGCGCCGAGGACGGGGCGGTGCTCGACACGCTCGCCGTACTGCAGGGTGCCGCCGAGGCGGACGCCGAGGCCGCCGGCGAAGGCCGACTCGGCCTGTCCGGCGTTGGGGCTGGGGTGCGACGACCCGTCGCGCCGCCAGACCTTCCAGGCGGCCCGCGGGTGCTCCGCCGCGGCGACGGTCAGCAGCGCGGTGAGCCGGGCGCCCGGCCAGCCCGCCACGTCGTCGAGCCGGGCGGAGGCCCAGCCGAAGCGCAGGTGGCGGGGCGAGCGGTGGCCCACCATCGCGTCCAGGGTGTTGACGGCCCGGAAGGCCAGCAGTCCGGGGGTGCCCGCCAGCGCGCCCCAGGTGAGGGCGTTGACGACCGCGTCGGCGGTGTTCTCGGCGACGGACTCGACGACGGCGCGGGCGATCTGCTGCTCGTCCAGGGCGCTCGGGTCGCGCCCGCACAGGTGGGGGAGCCGCCCGCGGGCGGCGGCGAGGTCGCCGGCCTCCAGGGAGCGGCCGATCGCGCGGGCCTCCCGGGTGAGCGAGGTGCCGCCGAGGACCGTCCAGGCGGCGGCCGCGGCGAGCGCGGCGCGGGCCGCGGGACGGCGCCGCAGCGCGTGGTCGGCGAGGGCGGCCCCGGCTGCGACGGCGCCCACGCTCAGCGCGGTGAAGGCGGTGCCGGCGCCCCGGTGGTCGCGCCAGAGCAGGCGCTCCAGGCGTCCGGCGGCGCTGCCGAAGAGGGCGACCGGGTGGCCGCGGCGGGGGTCGGCGAGGGCGGTGTCGGCGAGGTGGCCGGCCACGGCGCCCAGCAGGTAGGGGGCGGAGCTCAGCCGGGCCACGGCCCGGCTCCCCGGTCGGGGCGCAGCGGTGACCGCTGGGCAGCCTGCATGGCGTGCGTGTCCTCACTCAGGGTCCGCGCCCTGGATCGACGAACCGGCGGCGAGAGTCTCCTGGCTTCCGGGTCCGGCGCGCGCTCGGGCCTTCCAGCGGCCCTGTGGCGGACCGCCGTGACCGTGCAGGTCGAGCGTGCTCCCCGGTGACAGTGGCGGGACCGCGCCGGATTCGCACCGGCTTCCTCTGCATGCCTCCGTATGGCCCCGAGATCCCATCACGCGCTCCGACCGCCAGTCAACAAAGCCTCCGGAGGGCTTGGTCACACTCCGTCGCCGGATTCCGTCACCGCCCGCCCCGTACGATCCTCCAGCGCCGGGCGGTTCCGCCGGGGCCGGGTTCGTGCGTTCGGCGTGTGGGTGGTGCCGCGCGGGCGCCCGTACGTTCTTGTCGCATGCGACGCAGACCGTCCGCACCGCCTCCGGTGCCGTTCTCCCCGCCGGCCGCGCGGGCGCACCGCGCCGGGCTCGGCCTGAGCCCGGAGCAGGTCGCCGAGGCCATGGCCGCGCACGGTGTCCGGCTGCTGCCCTCGCACGTGGCGGCCTGGGAGGCCGGTGAGTTCCTCCCGTCGGAGGAGGAGTTCATCGCGCTCTCCCGGGCGCTGTGGTGCCCGCCCGCCCAGCTGATGGGCGTCGCGCCGGCGACCCTGCGGGACTTCCGGCTGGCCCGGGAGCTCACCCGGGAGCAGGCCGCGCACCGGATCGGGGTGGGTGCGGAGACCTACGCGAGGGCCGAGGCCACCGGACGCTGGGACGCGGACGGTGAGCAGGGCCTGGCGCTGGCGCACGTGCTCGGGCTGCCGCTGCGGGTGCTGGTCCGGGTGACCGGGCGTCAGGACGACCTGGACCGACGGCTGCGCCAGGTGGTGGACGGCCGCTGGCAGGCGCAGCTGCGGGAGGTGGGCCGGATCGTGCCCGTCCCGCACGACCTGCTGGGCGGGGTGCTGGCCGACTTGCAGGACGAGTACCTCGTCCCCGGGCACTGGGGCTCGTCGGTGCCGGACGCCGCCCGCCCGCCGGCCCGGCCGCTCGCGGAGCGGTTCTGGGAGCTGCTGGCCCGCCGGGGCACCGACGTGCCGGTCTGAGCCGCCCGGTCCGGGCCGCCCGGACGGACCCGCCCGGGTGGCCCGCTCCCGGGCCGGGGCGTGGACTGGGATCGCCATGTCCGTGCCGCCACACCGGGAGCGCCATGCGTTGGGGAACCGCCGCGATCGTCGCGGCCGCCGCCGTCGGGACGGGTGCCGCGGCACTGCTGATCGGCCGCCGGGTGTCCGAACGGGCCGTCCGGCCCGGGTTCGCGGGAGCCTTCGCGGCCGCCGGGCAGGCGGGCGGACCGGGCATCCGGGTGCAGGAGCTGGCCGCGGACCGCGTCATGCTCACCCGCAGCGTGGAGACCGAGCGCCCCGGCCGCTACGCCCTGGAGTGGGCCGGGGGCGGGCACGCGGTGGTCGGCGACGTGCTGGCCACCGGGCCGCAGAGCGTCACCCGCCGGCTGCTCGCCACCGGCGCCGGCTCGCTGTACAGCGGGACGGAGGTCCGGGTGACCGCCCGCGTGCACCTCGGCGACCCGGCCTCCGCGCTCGGCCTGGACTTCACCCCGAGCGACGTCGAGGGCGAGCTCGGCCCGATGCCGGCCTGGTACCTGCCGGGCATCCGCGGGCTGTGGGCGGTCCTGGTGCACGGTCCGGGCGCCGACCGGCAGCAGGCCCTCCCGGTGCTGCCGCTGCTGCACGCGCTGCGGATGCCCGTGCTGGTGGTCACCCACCGCGGCGACGCGGGCGCCCCGCCCTCGCCGGACGGCCTGGGGCACTTCGGCGAGACCGAGTGGCGGGACGTCGACGCCGCCGTCCGCCTCGCGCAGGCGAACGGTGCCGGCCGGATCGTGCTCTTCGGCTGGTCGCTCGGCGCGACGATGGCGCTGCACACCGCGGCCCGCTCGGCCTGGCGGGAGTCGATCGCCGGCCTGGTGCTGGACTCGCCGGTGCTGGACTGGCCGACGACCGTCCGCCAGGAGGCCGCCCGGGCCGGGGTGCCCGCTCCGCTCGCCGAGCTCGGCGCGCTGGCCGCCGAGGGCCGTACCAAGGTCGACCTGGCCGGCTTCGCCCGGCTGGCCGACGGCACCGACCTGAACGTGCCGGCCCTGCTGCTGCACAGCCCCGTGGACGCGGTGGCGCCCTTCGCGGCGGCCGAGCGCCTCGCCCGGCGGCGCGACGACCTGGTGAGCCTGCACCCCGTCCCGGACGGCGCGCACGCGGCCCTGTGGAACGCCGACCCGGACGGCTACGGCGAGGCGCTGCGCCGCTGGCTCACCCCGTTGCTGTGAGCCCGGCGGGCCCGCCCGCGAGGGGTGTGCTCATGCCAGGTTTCCCGCTCGGAGGACCCGGTTTGGTGGCTGTTGCCCGATCTCATCCCCCGTCCGCGGACCGGACCTACGATCGCGCGTAGAACTCGATGTGACAGAAGGCCGGTACACGGGGAAGACTGCTCGGCGTGACGTCTCGGAACCCGCGCGACCGTGATGCCCCGCTCCAGCCCGCGATCCGCACCGGAGCGACGGTCACCCGTCTGCCAGGAGCGGCCCGCCGGCCCGAGAGCACGCCTCCGGGCGGGCCGGTCCGCCGCCGCACCCCCGCACCCAAGCCGGGCCGCGGCCGGGTGCCGGTGCCGGACGGCTTCCCCGCTCCCGCCGAGCTGGCCCCGCTCGCCCGCCGGATGCTCGCCGACGCGGTGCGCATCTCCCGCTGGGCCGGCGAGCTCGGCGAGGTCGACAAGCGCGGCGAGTTGCTGCCCGACGACGCCCGGGCCGCCGGGCGCGCCCTCGCCATGACCGTCGGTGCCGCCGCCAAGGCCTGGGGCCAGGCCCTGCTGGTCGGCCTGGTCGAGCTGCGCGACGGCGGCGCCGGGCCCGGCTGGCGGCTGAACGCCTGGGAGCACGACGACGAGGCGGTGGTCCGCGGCTGGTCCGCGCTGTTCGACGCCTGGACGCTGCTCGCGCCCGTGCCGCCCGCGGCCATGCGCGGCGTCTTCGCCCTGCTGGCCGGCCAGGCCGTCGACCAGGCGCCGCACCTGCTGTCCTTCCTGCACCTGGTGGACGGGCCCGTCCCGGACAACGAGCTGCTGGAGCTGCTGCGCCGCGGCCTGGACGAGCGCCGGCACGGCGCCGGCACCGGCTCGTTCGGCCCCTCGCCGGTGCCGCACGCCGCCTCCGCGATGTCCGCCGTCCGCGGCACCTGCCGGGAGCCGCAGATCGACACCCCGACCTCCGCGGCCGACGTCGCCGCGGTCCTCGACTGGATGCTGGACGGCCTGGCAGCCGTCGGCGCCCTGGAGCGCCGCGACGACGCCGCCGAGCTCTCCCCGCTCGGGCACTGGGCGGTCCGCGCCAAGCTGGAGGAGATCTGCACCGTCGCGCAGACCGCCGCCGGCCACATCGAGCAGGACGCGCTGGAGCTGCTCGCCGCCTGCGCCGACTACACCCCGGGGCCGGCCCGCGCCGAGTACCGGGCCTGGGTCGCCGCCCGGCCGGCCGACCGTGCGGTCGCCGAGCTGCTGGACGCCGCCCGCGGCGAGGACGCCCTGCTGCGCGGCCTCGCCTTCGAGGCCCTGCGGGTCGCCGGCGGCCCCGCCGAGCAGGCCGTCCGGGCCGCCGTGGACGAGCAGGTCCTGCGGCCGTACGCGCTGCTCTGGCTGGCCGAGCGCTCCGACGACGGCCCGGTGTCCCCGGCCGACGTGCTGGGCGCGGAGGACGCCGCCTGGCTGTGGGTGGACACCGCCGCGGCCGTCCTCGACCACGGCGACACGGCGCTGCTGGTGCCGCACGTCGAGGGCGCCTCGGCGGGCGAGCCGGTGCGGCTGTTCAACCGGGCCCGGCAGTCCGGCCACCCGCGGGCGGCCTCGGTGCTGACCGCCGTCTCCGGCGTGCACCCGGACCCGTCGGTGGCCCGGGCGGCCCGCCGCTCCGCCTTCAGCGTCCACGACGGCGGTGCCGGCCGGTAACGCCCGCACCCGCCTCCCGGGCACGCGAGAGGGGCCCGCATCCGGTTCGGATGCGGGCCCCTCCCGTCGGGTCTGCGGGCCTCCCGCCGGCTCAGCAGCCGCGGGACTCCGCGCGGCGGGCGCGGACGTCGCCCACCTTCTGGCCGACCTTGCGGCGGATCACCAGCAGCGGCGCCATCGCGGCGAGCGTGATCTGGGCGACGGCACCGATGTGCATCAGCAGGTCGCCGCCGGGCAGACCGGCCGCCCAGGCCGCCAGGCAGCCGATCGAGACCACGATCCAGCAGAGCGTCGCGGTGGCGAGCAGGCCCTGCGGCTTCGGGTACTCGATGCGGCTGACCATCAGGTACGCCACACCGAAGATCATCAGAAGGCCCGGCACGAACGGCGGGTCGAGGAGCACGATGGCGATCACCGTCATCGCGCCCATCGGGCACGGCATGCCCTGGAAGATCCCCGGCCGCATCTTGACGGCCGAGAACCGGGCGAGCCGCAGCACCACCGCCAGCAGGACCGTCAGCGCGATGAACGCCGAGAGCTGCTGGTTGCTGTCCGGCGACACGATGCCCCAGACCGCCACGAAGTACGCCGGGGCGATGCCGAAGCTGATCAGGTCGGCCAGGTTGTCCAGCTCCGCGCCCAGCGCCGAGGAGCGCAGCTTGCGGGCCACCAGGCCGTCGAACAGGTCGCACATCGAGCCGATCAGCAGCAGCGTGACCGCGGTGGCGGCGCTGTTGCGGTTCGGCGCGGTGGTCTCACCGGTGAGGTGCGGCATCAGGACCCCGGTGGTGATCGAGTAGATCGCCAGGAAGCCGCAGACGGCGTTCCCCAGGGTCAGGAAGTCGGCGGTGGACAGGTGCTGCGGCGAACGGGGCGCCCGCAGCTCGCGGTCGCGCGCCCAGCGGCGGCGCCGCAGCTCCGTCTCCTCCTCGTCTCCGAGGCCGACGAGAGTCTCAGGATCAGTCACGGTCAAGGCGCGTCACCCCGGCGGTGGTCTTCTGGCCGACCTCGACGCCGACCTCGACGCCTGCCGGCAGGTACGTGTCGACGCGGGAGCCGAAGCGGATCAGACCGATCCTCTCGCCCTGCTCGACCTTGGTGCCGGCGCTCACGTACGGCACGATGCGGCGGGCCACGGCCCCCGCGATCTGGACCATCTCGATGTCGCCGAGTTCGGTGTCGAAGTGCCAGACGACCCGCTCGTTCTGGTCGCTGTCCTTGTTGAACGCCGGGACGAAGCCGCCGGCGACGTGCTCGACGGACGTCACGGTGCCGGGCAGCGGGGCCCGGTTGACGTGCACGTTGAGCGGGCTCATGAAGATGGCCACCCGGGTCCGGCCGTCCGGCCAGGCGTCGATCGACTGCACCACGCCGTCCGCGGGGGAGATGACTCTGCCGGTGCCGATCTCACGCTCCGGGTCGCGGAAGAACCACAGCATGCCCGCACCGAGGGCGCAGGCCGGGACAGCCGCCAGGGCCCACTTGCCGGAGCGCCGGGTGAGGGCGGTCGTCACGGCGGCGGTGGCCAGGGTCGGGGCGAACCAGGGGGTCGCGCCGCGCGCGATCGTCACGCGCGGACGCCGACCGGCCGTCGGTGCGGCGAAGGGGTCGCCGCCCGGGACGGAGGTGTGAGGGGACGGGCTGATGGGCATCGAAGACCTTAGTCGCGGGGGATCATGGCCGCTGGACGGGGGCCACCGCGGGGATCGGGTACATGGGGACGCTGTCCCGGTGGATGCTATCGGGACCAGGCGGTAGGTGGGCAAGCCGCCTGTTCGTGGATATGCCGGGCATGGTGCCGAACCGTGCCTGCTATGTATACGACCGTAGCCGAGGCGGGGTGGTTCCCCAAGGGCTCGGGCGTGGCGCGTGACCCACCTCTCATCGCACGCCGGGCGCCCTCCGCGGAGGGTCGGCACGCCGGGGGACGCCGGCGCCGCCACGGTGTGCAGAGGCGGCCGCAGGGCGCGTACCTGCTGGTATGCGCCCTGCGGCCGCCTCCGGGCCCGCCGCACCGCCCCCCACGGCTGACCAGGCCGTACCGGTGCGGCAGGGGGCCGGGAACGGGCCCGCACGCCCGTGCCCGACCATGCGGAAAGTCGGGGACGGGCCTGATCAGTCGGCCAGGCGGTACTCCTCGAGCAGCCGCCGACCGACGATCATCTTCTGGATCTCCGCAGTACCTTCACCGATGAGCAGCATCGGGGCCTCGCGGTAGAGGCGCTCGATCTCGTACTCCTTGGAGAAGCCGTAGCCGCCGTGGATGCGGAAGGCGTCCTCGACGACCTCCTTGCAGTACTCGGAGGCGAGGTACTTGGCCATGCCGGCCTCGAGGTCGTTGCGCTCGCCGCTGTCCTTCTTGCGGGCGGCCATCACCATCATCTGGTGCGCGGCCTCGACCTTGGTGGCCATCTCGGCGAGCTTGAACTGGATCGCCTGGTGCTCGGCGATCTTCTTGCCGAAGGTGGTGCGCTGCTGGGCGTAGGAGATGCCCAGCTCGAAGGCGCGGCGGGCGACGCCGCAGCCGCGGGCGGCGACGTTGACGCGGCCGACCTCGACGCCGTCCATCATCTGGTAGAAGCCCTTGCCGGGGACGCCGCCCAGGATGCGGTCGGCCGGGATGCGGACGTCCTGCAGCACCAGCTCGGTGGTGTCGACGCCCTTGTAGCCCATCTTCTCGATCTTGCCGGGCACGGTCAGGCCGGGAACCTTCGGGTTCGGGCCGAAACCGGGCTCCTTCTCGATCAGGAAGGTGGTCATGTTCTTGTACGGGGTGGAGCCGCCCTCGTCGGTCTTGCAGAGCACCGCGACCAGGGTGGAGGTGCCGCCGTTGGTCAGCCACATCTTCTGGCCGTTGAGGACGTAGAACTCGCCGTCCTTGACGCCCTTGGTGGAGATCGCCGCGACGTCGGAGCCGAGGCCCGGCTCGGACATCGAGAAGGCACCGCGGATCTCGCCGGCCGCCATCCGCGGCAGGAAGTACTCCTTCTGCTCCTGGGTGCCGTGCGCGTTGATCATGTGCGCCACGATGAAGTGGGTGTTGACGATGCCGGAGACGGACATCCAGCCGCGGGCGATCTCCTCGACCACCAGGGCGTAGGTCAGCAGGGACTCGCCCAGGCCGCCGAACTCCTCGGGGATGGTCAGGCCGAACAGGCCGAGCTGCTTCATCCCCTCGACGATCGCGGTCGGGTACTCGTCCTTGTGCTCCAGCTCGGTCGCGACCGGAATGATCTCCTTGTCGACGAAGTCCCGCACGGTGGCGAGGATGTCCCGCTGGATCTCGGTGAGGCCGTCGGTCTGTGCGAGGCGTCCCATCGTGCGGCTCCCTATCTGAAGGCGTGAGGGTGGGGGGAGGGAAGAGGGGCTCGTGCCGGAGCACGGAAGTCGTTGTCGGGGGCCCTGCCGGCGTGGCTGCGGCAGCAGGGCCCCCGGGCCGGGTCGGGTGAGGCCGATGACGGCGGCCCACCCGTCCGGGGTCTCAGGAAGCGGGGGTCGGGCGGCCGGGCTGCTCGCCGCCGCGCTCCTTGATGTACGTCGCGGTCGGCACCATCACCTTGCGGCGGAAGATGCAGACGACCGTGCCGTCCTGCTTGTAGCCCTTGGTCTCGACGTACACGATGCCGCGGTCGTCCTTGGACTTGGACGGCCACTTGTCGAGGACGGTCGTCTCGCCGTAGATCGTGTCGCCGTGGAAGGTCGGGGCGACGTGGCGCAGCGACTCGATCTCCAGGTTGGCGATCGCCTTGCCGGAGACGTCCGGGACGGACATGCCGAGCAGCAGGGAGTAGATGTAGTTGCCCACGACGACGTTCTTGCCGAAGTCCGTCGTGTTCTCCGCATAGTTGACGTCCATGTGGAGCGGGTGGTGGTTCATGGTGAGCAGGCAGAAGAGGTGGTCGTCGTACTCGGTGACCGTCTTGCCGGGCCAGTGCTTGTAGACCGCGCCGACCTCGAACTCTTCGTAGGTGCGTCCGAACTGCATGGGGGTGTCCTTAGGAGGCCTGGGGAGGGGGCGGGCGGGTCAGGCCTGCGGGGGCTCGAACTTGCTGGTGCGCTCCATGCCGGCGGCGCGGCCCTTGCCGGCGATGACCAGGGCCATCTTGCGGCTGGCCTCGTCGATCATCTCGTCGCCGAGCATCGCGGAGCCCTTGGCGCCGCCCGCCTCGGAGGTGCACCAGTCGTAGGCGTCGAGGATCAGCTCGGCGTGGTCGTAGTCCTCCTGCGAGGGCGAGAAGATCTCGTTCGCGGCGGCGACCTGGTCCGGGTGGAGGACCCACTTGCCGTCGAAGCCGAGGGCGGCGGCGCGGCGGGCGACCGCCTTGTAGCCGTCGGCGTTGCGGATCTGCAGGTAGGGGCCGTCGATGGCCTGCAGGTCGTTGGCGCGGGCGGCCATCAGGATGCGCATCAGGATGTAGTGGTACGCGTCCGCGTCGTAGCCGGGCGGCTGCTCGCCGACGACCAGCGACTTCATGTTGATCGAGGCCATGAAGTCGGCCGGGCCGAAGATGATGGTCTCCAGCCGGGGCGAGGCGGTCGCGATCGAGTCGACGTTGATCAGGCCCTTGGCGTTCTCGATCTGCGCCTCGATGCCGATCTTGCCGACCTCGAAGCCCATGGTCTTCTCGATCTGGGTGAGCAGCAGGTCGAGCGCCTTCACCTGCTCGGCGTCCTGGACCTTCGGCAGCATGATGCAGTCGAGGTTCGGGCCGGCGCCCTCGACGACCGTGATGACGTCGCGGTACGTCCAGTGCGTCGTCCAGTCGTTGACCCGGACGACCTTGGTCTTGTTGCCCCAGTCGCCGTTGTTGAGGGCGTCGACGATGTTGTGCCGGGCGCTCTCCTTGACCAGCGGGGCGCAGGCGTCCTCGAGGTCGAGGAAGACCTGGTCGGCCGGGAGGCCCTGGGCCTTCTCCAGGAAGCGCGGGTTGCTGCCGGGCACGGCCAGGCAGGAGCGGCGCGGCCGGAGGCGGTTGACGGTGGTCATGGGGGTGGTGATTCCTTCCCGGTCAGCTGGTCGCGGTCGAGTGCGGCGCCGCGGCCCACGGCTGGAGCCTGTTGGCCAGCCGGATCTCGTCCACGATCCGGCCGATGATGGTGGTGATGCCGAAGTCCTTCGGGGTGAAGACCGCGGCGACACCGGCGGCCTTGAGGGCCTCGGCGTCCGCAGCGGGGATGATGCCACCGACGATCACGGGCACATCCTCCACCCCGGTGCGGCGCAGCCGCTGCAGGACGTCCGGCACCAGCTCGGGGTGGGCACCCGAGAGGATGGACAGGCCGACGCAGTGGACGTCCTCGGCGACGGCCGCCGAGACGATCTGCTCCGGGGTGAGCCGGATGCCCTGGTAGACCACCTCGAAGCCGGCGTCGCGGGCCCGGACGGCGATCTGCTCGGCGCCGTTGGAGTGACCGTCGAGGCCCGGCTTGCCGACCAGCAGGCGGAGCTTGCCGGTGCCGAGCTCGGCGGCCGTCGCGGCGACCGCCTCGCGGACGGCGGCGAGTTCGCCGCCGGGCTCGGCCGCCACGGCGACCGGGGCGCCGCCCACGCCGGTGGGCGCGCGGTACTCGCCGAAGACCTCGCGCAGGGCGAAGGCCCACTCGCCGGTGGTCACGCCGGCGCGGGCGCAGGCGAGGGTGGCCCGCATGAGGTTGTCGGTGGTCGCCGCGGTGGCCTTGAGCTGCTCAAGGGCGGTCTGCGCGGCCGCCTCGTCGCGCCCGGCGCGCCACTGCTCCAGGCCGGCGAGCACGGAGCGCTCGGAGGCCGGGTCCACCACCATGATCGCGGTGTCGAGGTCCGCGGTGAGCGGGCTCTCCTCGGTGGTGTCGAAGCAGTTCACCCCGACGATCTTGTCCTCGCCGGCCTCGATCCGGGCGCGGCGGGCCGCGTGCGAGGCGACCAGGTTGGACTTGAGGTAGCCGGACTCGACGGCCGGGATCACGCCGCCCATCTCCAGCACCTTGGCGATCTCGGCCTCGGCGCCGGCGAGCAGCTCGTCGGTCTTGGCCTCGACCACCGTGGAGCCGTTGAAGATGTCGCCGTACTCCAGCAGGTCGGACTCGTAGGCGAGCACCTGCTGGATGCGCAGCGACCACTGCTGGTCCCACGGGCGGGGGAGGCCCAGGGCCTCGTTCCACGCGGGCAGCTGGACGGCGCGGGCGCGGGCGTCCTTGGAGAGGGTGACGGCGAGCATCTCCAGCACGATGCGCTGGACGTTGTTCTCCGGCTGGGCCTCGGTGAGGCCCAGCGAGTTCACCTGCACGCCGTAGCGGAACCGGCGCTGCTTGGCGTCCTCGATGCCGTAGCGCTCGCGGGTGACCTTCTCCCAGAGCCGGGAGAAGGCCCGCATCTTGCACATCTCCTCGACGAAGCGGACGCCCGCGTTCACGAAGAAGGAGATCCGGCCGACGACCTCGCCCATCCGCTCGGCCGGCACCTGGCCGGAGTCGCGGACGGCGTCGAGGACGGCGATCGCGGTGCACATCGAGTACGCGATCTCCTGGACGGGGGTCGCCCCGGCCTCCTGCAGGTGGTAGCTGCAGATGTTGATCGGGTTCCACTTGGGGATGTTGGCGACCGTGTAGGCGATCATGTCGGTGATCAGCCGGACGGACGGCCCGGGCGGGAAGACGTGCGTCCCCCGCGACAGGTACTCCTTGACGATGTCGTTCTGGGTGGTGCCGGTGAGCTTGGCGATGTCCGCGCCCTGCTCCTCGGCGACCACCTGGTAGAGCGCCAGCAGCCACATCGCGGTGGCGTTGATCGTCATGGAGGTGTTCGTCTGCTCGAGCGGGATGCCGTCGAACAGCGTGCGCATGTCGCCGACGTGGCCCACCGGGACGCCGACCCGGCCGACCTCGCCGCGGGCGAGGACGTGGTCCGAGTCGTAGCCCGTCTGCGTGGGCAGGTCGAAGGCGACGGACAGGCCCGTCTGACCCTTCGCCAGGTTCCGCCGGTAGAGCGCGTTGGAGTCGCTCGCGGTGGAGTGTCCGGCGTAGGTCCGCATCAACCACGGACGGTCGCGCTGAACGCCTTCACGGTCTGCCATCAGATGTTCCGGAAGCGGTTGATCGCCGGCAGGTGCTTGGCACGCAGCTCGTGGTCGCGGACGCCCATGCCCTCCTCGGGGGCGAGGCAGAGCACGCCGACCTTGCCCTGGTGCTTGTTGTGGTGCACGTCGAGGGCGGCCTGGCCGGTCTCGTCCAGGGAGTACACCTTGGAGAGGGTGGGGTGGATCTTGCCCTTGGCGATCAGGCGGTTGGCCTCGAACGCCTCGCGGTAGTTGGCGAAGTGCGAGCCGACGATGCGCTTCAGCGACATCCACAGGTAGCGGTTGTCGTACTGGTGCATGTAGCCCGAGGTCGAGGCGCAGGTGACGATGGTGCCGCCCTTGCGGGTGACGTAGACCGAGGCGCCGAAGGTCTCGCGGCCCGGGTGCTCGAAGACGATGTCCACGTCCTCGCCGCCGGTGAACTCGCGGATCTTGCTGCCCAGGCGCTTCCACTCGCGCGGGTCCTGGGTGTGCTCGTCCTTCCAGAACTTGAAGCCCTCGGCGGAGCGGTCGATGATCGCCTCGGCGCCCATGGCGCGGCAGATCTCGGCCTTGGACTCGCTGGAGACCACGCAGATCGGGGTGGCGCCGCCGGCCAGGGCGTACTGGGTGGCGTAGGAGCCGAGGCCGCCGCTGGCGCCCCAGATCAGCACGTTGTCGCCCTGCTTCATGCCGGCGCCGTTCTGCGACACCAGCTGGCGGTAGGCGGTGGAGTTAACCAGGCCCGGGGAGGCGGCCTCCTCCCAGGTGAGGTGCTTCGGCTTGGGCAGCAGCTGGTTGGTCTTGACCAGGGCGATCTCGGCGAGGCCGCCGAAGTTGGTCTCGAAGCCCCAGATGCGCTGCTCCGGGTCCATCATCGTGTCGTTGTGGCCGTCCGGGGACTCCAGCTCGACCGAGAGGCAGTGCGCGACGACCTCGTCGCCGGGCTTCCAGGCGTTGACGCCGGCGCCGGTGCGCAGGACGACGCCCGCGAGGTCCGAACCGAGGATGTGGTACGGCAGGTCGTGGCGCTTGGTCAGCGGCGACAGGCGGCCGTAGCGCTCCAGGAAACCGAAGGTGGAGACCGGCTCGAAGATCGAGCTCCACACGGTGTTGTAGTTGACGGAGCTCGCCATGACGGCGACCAGGGCCTCGCCCGGGCCGAGCTCGGGGAGGGGGACCTCGTCCAGGTGGAGGGACTTGCGGGGGTCCTTGTCGCGGCTGGCGAGGCCGGCGAACATCTGCTCCTCGTCCTTGTGGAGCGTCACCGCCCGGTAGGACTCCGGCAGCTTGATCGCGGCGAAGTCCGCCGGGGTGCTGTCGGAGCTGAGGATCGCGTCGAGGATTTCGTTCATGGCTGCCTCCGAAGGCGTACCTGTGTGAGGGCACAGGGCGTCTGGGGGAGCCGGGAGCGGACACCGGCTTCGCTGAGGGTCTGTTGGTGGGTGGGTCGACGGTCTGCGACGGATGTGGTGTCGCCGAGGTCGTACGTGCCCCCGTGGTGCGGGGACGCCGGACGCGGCGCGCCGAGGTGGGGAGCCGCGGCGCCGCGACTGGTGGGTAACAAGGTAGTGGCACCCTGTGCCACTCGTAAAGACACCGGGTGTCATCAGTTCGAGTGATGTGGATCGCTGTTCGAGGCGCCCCGGTGCGGTATGCGCGAAGGCCCGCCCCGGATGTCCGGGACGAGCCTTCGAAATGCCTTCTGAACTGCAAAAACGCCCGGAATCAGGCCGACTTGGCGGCGCCCAGGGCGGACTTGATCGAGTCCAGCACGAGGTCCAGCGGGGCGTCGGTGCGGGCCACTGTGATGAGCACCTCACCGCCGGGGCTCGCACTCAGGGCGCTCACCGCCGCGCCCTCCAGGGCCGACCCGGTGTCACCACTGGCACCGGGTGCCACGAGAGTGCCACGGCGTCGCACGCCGCTCGGCGAGGTCGCCCAGAAGGTGCCCCGGATGACCTCGAAGGAGTGGTCCAGCTGCGCCTCCACGTCGCCGTGGCCGCCGGCCCGCAGCCAGCGCCGCAGCACGTGGTTGTGGGCCGCCACCACGGCCGCCGCCGACACCTCGGCCAGCATCGAGTCGTCGTCCCCGCCGCGCTGCCAGCCCGGCGGGATCTGCTCGGCCGCGTCGAAGCGCCCCAGCAGGTAGCGGGTGAACAGCCGCTCGTACCGGGCCACCACCGCGATCTCCCGCTCGCGCAGCGCCGGGACCTGCCGGATCAGCTGGTAGCGCGCCACCGAGACGCCCGGGGTGGAGGCGTACATCCGCAGCACCTCCTTGATGCCGCGGCACACCACGTCCAGCGGGTGCTCCTCCGGCTCGGCGCTGGCCAGCAGGTCGGCCACCCGGACCAGGGTGTCGTCGTGGTCCGGGAAGATCGCCTCCTCCTTCGAGCGGAAGTAGCGGAAGAAGGTCCGCCGCGCCACGCCCGCCTCGGCGGCGATCTGATCGACCGTCGTCTCCTCGTACCCCTGGTTGGCGAACAGGTCCATCGCCGCCGACGCCAGCTCCTGGCGCATCTGCCGGCGCTGGGCCGCGGCCCGCCGGCCGCCGGTGCCGCCCTCGGGACGGGCGCCGTCCACCGGTTCGCGGGGCGGCTGCTGCTGCGCGGATGACTGTTCCCGATCCATGCCCGGAACGCTACACGTCCCGGGCGCCGCTCCGGTCGGCCGTGCCCGGCGGACCGGGGGCGCCGGCGGCAGCACGGCGGGCCGCGGCCAGCGGGGCGGCAGCGCACCCTCGTTCCAGGCCGGCCGTCCGGCCGGCGCGACGTTGCTCCGAGGCAGTCTGCCTCCGGGCTCGGTGTTCATGTCGACTCCTTGCTGCGAGGCGGCCGTTCGGTCCGTGGATGTGCCGTGCGGGCCGCCCCGCACCCCGCCCGTCCGCGGGTGGGGCCGCGGGGACGGGCGGGGCGGGGGCGGCCCGTGGTGCGTCAGCGCCGGGCGTGGTCGCGGAAGCCGCGGCCGGTCTTGCGGCCCAGGCAGCCCGCCGCGACCAGGTGCTCCAGCAGCGGGGCGGCCGCCAGGCCGGGCTCGCGGAACTCCTGGTGCAGGACCTGCTCGATGGTCAGCGAGACGTCCAGGCCGACCACGTCCAGCAGCTCGAACGGGCCCATCGGGTAGCCGCAGCCGAGCTTCATCGCGGTGTCGATGTCGTCCACCGTCGCGTAGTGCTCCTGCAGCATCCGCACCGCGTCGTTCAGGTACGGGAAGAGCAGTGCGTTGACGATGAAGCCGGCCCGGTCGCCGCACTCCACCGCGTGCTTCTTCACCTCGGCGCAGAGCTCCAGCACGGTGGCGGTGACGTCCGGCGCGGTGAGCACCGTGGAGACCACCTCGACCAGCTTCATGGCCGGCGCCGGGTTGAAGAAGTGCATGCCGATCACGTCCTGCGGCCGCGAGGTCGCGGTCGCGCAGCTGATCACCGGCAGGCTGGAGGTGGTGGTGGCCAGCACCGCACCCGGCTTGACCACCTTGTCCAGGGCGGCGAACAGCTCGCGCTTGACCTCCAGGTCCTCGGCGACCGCCTCGACGACCAGGTCCACCCCGGCCAGGTCGGCGTAGCTGCCGGTCGGGGTGACCAGCGCCAGCGCCGCGTCGCGGGCCTCGGCGGCGAGCCGGCCGCGGGAGACCGAGCGCTCCAGCGACTTGGCCAGCTGCGCCTTGGCGCGGTCCGCCTTCTCCTGGCTGCGGGCCGCCAGCAGCACGGGCAGGCCGGCCTTGGCGAACACCTCGACGATGCCGGTGGCCATGGTGCCCGAGCCGCAGACGCCGATGCTCGTGACCGTCCGGCCCGCGACCCGGGTGCCGGCCGCGGCGGCGGCCTCGGCGACCGCCTTCGAGGAGCCGGGCGCCTCGTAGGTGTAGAAGCCGCGGCCCGACTTGCGGCCGAGCAGGCCCGCCGAGGCGAGCTGGCCGAGGATCGGCGCCGGGGCGTGCAGCCGGTCCTTGGACTGCTCGTACATCGCCTCCAGCACGGTGCGGGCGGTGTCGATGCCGATCAGGTCGAGCAGGGCCAGCGGGCCCATCGGCAGGCCGCAGCCGAGCCGCATCGCGGCGTCGATGTCCTCGCGGGTGGCGTACCGCGACTCGAACATCGCGGCGGCCTGGTTGAGATAGGCGAAGAGCAGGCCGTTGACGATGAAGCCGGCCCGGTCGCCGGCCGCGACCGGCTCCTTGCCCAGGTCGCGGGCGAAGGCGGCGGCGTCCTCGGCGGCCTGCGGGGAGGTCAGCACGGTGCGCACCACCTCGACCAGCTTCATGGTGTGCACCGGGTTGAAGAAGTGCAGGCCGAGGACCCGCTCCGGGCGGGCGGTGGCGGCGGCGATCCGGGTCACCGACAGCGCGGTGGTACCGGTCGCGAGCACCGTCTCCGGCGGGCAGATCCGGTCCAGCTCGGCGAAGACCTCGCGCTTCAGCTCCAGCTGCTCGGGCAGCTCCTCGATCACCAGGTCGGCCCCGGCGGCGACGTCCAGCCGGTCGCCGACGGTGATCAGGGCGAGCAGCGCGGTGCGCTCCTCGGCGGTGAGCCGCTCGCGCTGCACCGCGTGCGCGGTGGCCTCCTCGATCCGGGCGAGGGCCCGGGCCGCCGCGTCGGCATCGGCCTCGATGCCGAGCACCCGGCGGCCGCTCTTCGCGACGGCCACGGCGACGCCGGCACCCATGGTGCCGAGGCCGACCACGGCGACGGTGGGGAAGGGACGCTCCATTGTCCTGACTCCTTGTCATGGGCCCGCGCAGCACTCGGGCGCGGCCGGCCGCTCGACGGCGAGCGGCGGCCGGGGCACGCCGGAGGAGGGTGTGGCGACGCGGGTGTGCGGGAAGACGGGGCGGCCCCGCGGAGCACGGACCGGTCCGCTCCGGTCGTGCCGCGGGTGTGCCGAGGTGCTCAGGCGCGCTGAGAGGAAGGACAGACGGCGCTGAACTGCTGCAGGGAGAAGACGGCCGCGAGGGCCGGAGACACGCACCGGGGCGTCCGCGCGAATGCCGCGGCGCCGACCACGCCGGTGCGGCTCCCGAGGCCCGGCGCTGGTGCGTGCCGGTCACTGTAGCGGAGTTACCGCCCAGTAGGAAGAGTGCCGCGCGGGTCGGGGAGGAGCGGGGAACGCGCAGCGGCCCGCCGGGAGAACCCGGCGGGCCGCTGCGGAGAGGGGCGGCGTCAGTGCGCCATCACGGGGACGGCGTCCTCCGCGGCCGCGCCCTCGGCGGTCGCGTGGACGTCGGGGCGGCCGGTGTTGATCAGGACGGCGGCGGCCGTGGCGGCGAGCACCAGGATGCCGAAGGACCACCAGATCGCGGTCGAGAAGCCGTGCACCATGCCCTGCAGCTGGAGCAGCTGCTGCGGCGCGCCGTCCTTGGCGTGCGAGGTCAGGTACGCGGTGGTGGCGCTGGCCGCGATGGTGTTCAGCAGCGCGGTGCCGATGGCGCCGCCGACCTGCTGGGAGGTGTTGACCATCGCCGAGGCGACACCGGCGTCGCGCGGCTCGACGCCGTGCGTGGCCAGGCTCATCGCGGGCATGAACGCGGTGCCCATGCCGAGGCCCATCAGGATCAGACCGGGCAGGATCAGCGCGGGGTAGGAGCTGTTCACGTCGATCTGGGTGAGGATCAGCATGCCCAGCGAGGCGACCAGGAAGCCGGGCACCATCAGGTAGCGCGGCGGGACGCGGGTCATCAGCCGGGCGCCGATCTGGGTGGAGCCGGTGATCATGCCCGCCACCATCGGCAGGAAGGCCAGGCCGCTGGTGACCGGGCTGTAGCCGAGGACCACCTGCAGGTAGTAGGTCAGGAAGAGGAACAGGCCGAACATGCCGATCACGGCGAGGCCGAGCGACAGGTAGACACCGCCGCGGTTGCGCTCGGTGACGACGCGCAGCGGCAGCAGCGGCGCGGAGACCTTGCTCTCCACCACGGCGAACGCGGCCAGCAGGACGGCGGCGGCGACGAACAGGCCGACGGTGATGCCGGCGCTCCAGCCGTCCGACTCGGCGCGGGTGAAGGCGTACACCAGGGAGACCAGGCCGGAGGTGACCAGCAGCACGCCGGGGATGTCCAGCTTGTTGCGGTTGCGGCTGCCGACGGGCTCGCGGATCACCATCACCGCGCCGAGGATCGCGACCACGGCGAACGGGATGTTGACGTAGAAGGTCCAGCGCCAGTTCAGGTACTCGGTGAGCAGACCGCCGAGGATCAGGCCGATCGCACCGCCACCACCGGCGATGGCGCCGTAGATGCCGAAGGCCTTGGCGCGCTCCTTGGCCTCGGTGAACATCACCGCGAGCAGCGAGAGCGCGGCCGGGGCGAGCAGGGCGCCGAAGACGCCCTGGAGGGCGCGGGCACCGAGCAGCATCGGGGTGTTGACGGCGGCGCCGCCGAGCGCGGACGCCAGCGCGAAGCCGGTCAGACCGATGGTGAAGGTCCGCTTGCGGCCCCACAGGTCGGCGATCCGGCCACCGAACAGCAGCAGTCCGCCGAAGGCCAGCGCGTAGGCGGTGATCACCCACTGGCGGTTGCCGTCGGAGATGCCGAGGTCGTGCTGGGCGGAGGGCAGGGCGATGTTCACGACGGTCGCGTCGAGGACGACCATCAGCTGGGCCAGGCCGATGAAGGCGAGTGCCTTCCAGCGGCGCGGGTCGGCCTGGAGGCCGGATTCGGACATGGGGGTACCCACTAACTAACGTGCGTTGCGTGCGGTCGGGTCGGTCAGTCGGCGCGCTTGAGGTCCTCGAAGGACGCGGCGCGGCCGGGAAGTACGGAGGTCGCCGGTGCCCGCAGGCCGTCCAGGAAGACCTGCAGGTGGCGATGGACGAACTGGTCGAGGTCGAGGCATCCGGTGCCCGGGAGCGGGCGGGTGAGCTGGGTGACGCCGAGGAAGTAGTCGCCGACTCCGATGTCGGCGCGCAGCTTCCCGCTCGCGTGGGCGCGGGCGATGAGCTCGGCGGCGGCGGCCTTCAGCTGCAGCAGGGCCCGCTCCAGCTCGGGGTCGTCGTGGTCGATGTGGTCGGAGACCATCGGACAGAGCGCGCCGATGCGCTCGTCCGCGGCGGCGTGCGTGAACCGGGACAGGCCCTCGAAGGGGTCCGGCTCGGCGAGTCCGGCCTCCGCGTGCTCCAGCACCCTGGTCAGCACCGAGAGGGTGACGTGGTGCAGCAGCTCGCGCCGGTCGGAGAAGTTGCGGTAGAGCGTGGCGTTGCCGACCCCGGCCCGACGGGCGATCTCGTCGAGCGGCGCCTCCGCGCCGTGCTCCACGATCGCCTCGCGGGCGGCGGTGATGATCCTCGCCCGGTTGCGTTCGGCGTCCGCACGGAGCCGCTGGCCCGCCGGCTTGGCGCTGACCGTGGTCATCGGACTCCCTTCCCTTCCGGGGACTCGTTCCCCGTTTGTGCGGACACCGGGTTAAACGGGGAGTCGGTCCCCGGAAATTCCCCGCCCGGCGTGACCTGCGACACACCTGCCGGGTTGGCCGATTTCACCCTCCCGGGCAGCCCCCACCGCGGGGCGATCCCCCGCCCCGGCCGCTCCGGACGGCAGCATGGGCGCATGGGCAGCGCGCACACGAGGGACGAGACGGTGGAACGGGCCGAGGAGGCCGCCGCGGAACTCGCCGAGGCCGGGATCGACGCCCTCGCCCTCGGCTGGGTGGACAACGCCGGCATCACCAGGACCAAGGCGGTGCCGGTCGCCCGGCTGCCGCACGCCGTCCGGTACGGCGTCGGCGCCTCCCCCTGCTTCGACTCCTTCCTCGCCGACGACTCCATGGCCCCAGGCGGCGGCCCCGTCGGCGACCTCCGCCTCGTCCCCGACCTCGACGCACTGGTGCCGCTCGCCGCCCAGCCCGGCTGGGCCTGGGCACCCGTCGACCGCCGCCGCCAGGACGGCGCGGCGCACCCCGGCTGCCAGCGCTGGTTCGCCCGCCGCACCGAACGGGCACTCGCCGCCCGCGGACTCGACGTGCGGGCCGGCTTCGAGATCGAATGGGTCGTCGACCGGGACGGCGCACCGGAGGGTGGCTCCGCCTACGGCATGGACCGGCTGGTCGAACGCTCCGACTACCTGCTCGACGTGCTCCGCGCCCTGGAGGCCCAGCAGCTCGCCGTGCTGCAGATCCACCCCGAGTACACACCCGGCCAGTTCGAGGTCTCCGTCGCCGCCGACACCCCCGTCCGTGCCGCCGACACCTCCCTGCTCGTCCGGCAGACCGTCCGCGCGGTCTCCGCCCGGCACGGACTGCGCACCTCCTTCGCCCCCGTCGTCGCACCGGACGGCGTCGGCAACGGCTGCCACCTCCACCTCAGCCTCTGGCAGGACGGCCGCAACCTGCACGCCGGCGGCCCCGGCCCGCACGGCCTCACCGAGCAGGCCGCCGCCTTCCTCGCCGGAATCCTGGAGGAACTCCCCGCCCTCCTGGTCCTCGGCGCCCCGGGCCCGACCAGCCACCTGCGGCTGGTGCCCGGCCGCTGGTCCGGCCCCTACCGCTGCTGGGGGCTGGAGAACCGGGAGGCCGCCCTGCGACTGATCACCGGCTCCGCACCCGACCAGGCCAACGCCGAAGTGAAGTGCTTCGACGCGGCCGCCAACCCCTACCTCGCCCTCGGCGGCGCCCTCGCCGCCGGACTCGCCGGACTCGACGCCGGCCTGAAGCTGCCGCCCGAGGTGCCCGGCGACCCCGCCCGCGAACCCGGCGTCGAACGACTGCCGCACAGCCCCGCCGCCGCACTCTCCGCCCTCCGCGCCTGCGCCCCGCTGCGCACCGCCCTGGGGGAGGAGCTCTACCGCGCCGTGCTCGACGTCCGGGAGGCCGAGATCGCCCGCTACGGCGGGCTCGACGCACAGCACCTGGTCGCCGCCACCCGCTGGCGGTACTGACCGTGCTGGTCGACCACCACTGCCACAGCGTCGTCGCCGACGACCTCGACGAAGCCGCCCTCGGCGCCCTGATCACCGAGTCCGACCGGCCGCCCGCCCCCGGCGCCTCCCCCTTCGACAGCGCGATCGGGCTCGCCGTCCGCCGCTGGTGCCCGCCACTGCTCGGACTGCCGGCCCTCGCCGAACCCGCCGACTACCTGGCGGCCCGCCGGGAGACCGGCGCCGCCGGGGCCACCGCCCGGATGCTCGCCGGCGCGGGCCTCGCCGATCTGCTGGTCGACACCGGCCTCACCGAAGCCGGCGGACGCCCGCTGCTGCCGCCCGCCGACCTCGCCGCACTCGCCGGAGCCCGGCTGCACGAAGTGGTGCGGCTGGAGGCGGTGGCCGCCGAGGTCCGGGCGCCCGCGGCGCAGTGGCCGGACGCCGTCGCCGAGGCACTGGCCGAAGCCTGCGCCGGGGCCGTGGCGGTGAAGTCGGTGCTCGCCTACCGCACCGGCCTGGACATCCCGGGCGGGCCGCCCGCCCGCTCCGAGGTCGTCCGGGCCGCGGGGGCCCGGCCGCCCGGCCGGATCACCGACCCCGTCCTGCTGCGCCACCTGCTGTGGACGGCCGTCGGCCTCGCACTGCCGATCCAACTGCACACCGGCTTCGGCGACCCCGACCTGCGGCTGCACCGGGCCGACCCGGCCCTGCTGGTGGACTTCGTCCGCGCGGTCGAGCCGGACGGCGTCCCGCTCGTCCTGCTGCACGGCTACCCCTACCACCGGCAGGCCGCCTGGCTCGCCCAGGCCTACCCGCACGTGTACGCCGACGTCGGACTGACCCTCTCCTACACTGGACCGCGGGCCGCCGCCGTACTCGGCGAAGTGCTCGAACTGGCCCCCTTCGGCAAGGTCCTGGCCTCCACCGACGCCTACGGACTGCCCGAGCTGTACCCCGTCGGCGCAGCACAGTTCCGCCGGGCGCTCGCCACGGTCCTGGACGGCTGGCACACCACCGGCGACTGCACCCCGGCGGACGTCCTGCGGATCACCGAGGCCCTGGGATCGACCAACGCCCGCCACCTGTACGGAATCTGAGGTGACTTCAGGTGCGCGGGGAGGCCGGCCGCCCAGGGGCGCGTGGGGGCACCTCCCGGCCGAAGGCCGGGGGAGAACTGCGCAGTCCGGGGGTGATCGCCTCGGTGGTTCGGGGCGAGCCCGGTTTCCCCACGCCCCCGGGGGCGTACCCGGTGCCCGGCGTCAGCCGATCGCGCGGAAGTGGTCCCGCAGGCCCGCGCCGAAGTCGGTCGCGGTGCCGTCGTAGTTGCTGATCAGCGAGGGGCCGGAGCCGCAGTCCCAGGTGTTCCAGGTCCAGCCGAGGTAGCCGAGCTCCCGGGCGTCGAGCCAGGCCATCACCTGGTCGATGAAGCCGTGGCTGCAGGTGTTCTCGCCGATCTCTCCGGCGACCAGCGGGACCTCGGCCGCCACCGGGGCGAGGGTGGAGTCGAAGCAGGACGTGCTGGAGCAGGTGTTGAAGTTGTACACGTGCCAGGCCGCGGCGAGGTTGCCGGTCGGGTCGGTCGGCCTGTGGGTGAGCCACTGGCCGAGGTCGTTGGAGTAGGCCAGGCCGCCGAGCATGATGACGTTCTTGGCGCCGGTCGCCCGGACGGTGTCCACCAGGGTCTGGAAGCCGCTGACCTGGTAGGGGATGCCGGGGCAGGCGCTGCCGCCGTCGCGCCAGCAGAGCCAGCCCTGGGCGGTCGAGGATTCCGAGCGGTCCGGGTAGGGCTCGTTGAACAGGTCGAAGACGACCTGGTCGGTGTCCTTGAAGGTGTCCGCGACGGAGCTCCAGAACGGCACCGCGTTGGCGCCGGGCATCGGCTTCTGGCAGGTGGCGTTGACGTCCGAGCAGCCGGAGGAGTTGCCGGTGTACTGGCCGCGGCTCCAGTGCATCTCGACGATCGGGGTGAGGCCGGCGTTGCGCAGTGCGTCCACCCAACCCTTGATCGCGGAGCGGTAGTTGGCGCCGGCGTACTCGGGCTTGACGTTGCCGGTGCCGATCCAGCAGTCCTCGTTGAGCGGGACGCGGACGGCGTTGGCGTGCCAGCTCTTGATCGCGGCGATGGCCGCGGCGTCGACCGGTCCGTCGAAGAAGCCGTAGCCCTGGACGCACATGAACTCGGTGCCCGAGCGGTTGACGCCGTGCAGGGTGACGGCCGTACCGGACTCGTTCACCAGGGAGGTGCCCGAGACGTGCAGGGCCGGGGCGCCGGTGCTGCCGGTGGGCGAGGAGGAACTGCTCGGCGAGGCCGAGCTGCTGGCGGAGGCGGAGGCGGAGGCGGAGGCGGAGGTGGAGGCGGAGGCGCTCGCGGAGGCCGAGGCGCTGGCCGAGCCGGACGGGGTGGGGCCGGTGCCGGTGCAGGCGACGCCGTTCAGCGCGAACGAGGTGGGGGCCGCGTTGCTGCCGCTGTAGGAGAAGTTGGCGCCCGCGGTCACCGACTGTCCGGC